>JBJTRD010000059.1:0-2211 GCA_046075945.1 Flavobacteriales bacterium | reverse complement strand
AGGAACGAGATGTACATGAGCGTGTGGCACTTCGAGGCCAATAATTGCAACTCCGATGCGACGGCATGGAATGGTGCGTTGTAGTTTTATGGCAACTTCCTTTGCAAATAAGTTGATTTCCGAAAGCAACTCACTTTCGAGATCGAAGAAATAATCCACCTCCATTTTCGGCACAACCAGCGTATGTCCTTTTGCAACGGGAGTAATATCCAGAAAGGCGATAAACCGTTCGTTTTCGGCAACCTTATGACAAGGAATTTCTCCCTGTATAATGCGTGTAAAGATGGAAGCCATTAGCGTGAGATTTCGAGTATTTCAAACTGGACCTTCCCTGCCGGAATTTGAACTTCAGCAACATCTCCCACTTTTTTTCCCAGTAAGCCCTTGCCAATCGGTGAATCGACAGAAATTTTCTTCAGTGCAAGATTCGCTTCGTTCTCGGCCACCAGCGTGTATTCCATCACTGCTTTATTCGCGAGATTTTTGATTTTCACTTTCGACAGGATAAAGACTTTGCTGCTATCCATTTGACTGTCGTCGATAAGGCGTGCATTCGCTACCAAAGTTTCCATCTTGGCAATTTTCGCTTCCAATAAGCCCTGCGCTTCTTTGGCAGCATCGTATTCTGCATTCTCTGAAAGATCGCCTTTATCGCGTGCCTCGGCTATTTGCTGTGAAATACGCGGACGTTCCACCATTTTCAATTGATGTAATTCATCTTTCAATTTCTTCAGCCCCTCGGCTGTATAATACGCTAATTGAGACATATCTAAATTCTATTTACTGAAGTCTATAAAAAGGGAAAACCCCGTGAAGGGTTTTCCAATATGAACAAATGTAGTTTGCTTTAATTACAAATCAACATGCACACCGATGCTGTGCACTCCACCGAATGGGTTTGTAGCCCGGTAGCCGTAATCCAGGCCGAGCATTGTTCCATTCTTGCCCGCAGGCACTTGAACGGTGAAACCGCCTGCAGGACCTGTGAAAGCCGTGGTGCGTGCTTCATCCGAAGTAACATTGGTTTCGTATTGATAACCTCCACGTAGTATAAATCGGTTGTTGAAAGCATACTCAGCACCAAAACCAAATTGATCGCGCGTGAACGAGTTCGAGGTGAATTGTAAGTTGGTTGTCAATTTGGAACGCTCGCTGAAAATGAAATCATAAGCGAATCCAACATTTACCATCGAAGGCATTTCGAATTTCTCAGAGCGCTGATCCATGTTCAACGTGGTTGTATTGCCTGAGCCGGTAGACACGGTCGCATCGAGCGACAAACCATCGCCGCGGTAGCGCATAGGTGGACCAACATTGCGGAGCGTGATGCCGAAGCGCACATTATCCTTCTCTCCTGTGACGTAACGAATACCCGCATCGAATGCCATACCCTGAGCTTTCACATTGTAGATCGCCTCTGAAATCAAGCGAGCAGTAATACCGGCGTAGATACTATTCGAGAAACTTTTCGCATAGCTCAAACCAATATTCGTAAATGTGGGCGAGAAATTACCGATACCACCTTCAGGCAGATCGGTTTCAGTAATTGGAATATCTCCAAAGCGCATGTTGCTTACACTAATACCGAGCACTCCGCTTTCACCCAATCGCTTACCCAAACCGAGAGCATTAATCTGGATACCTGTGCCAACCAGATACTGGTTGTTCGAGAATACCAACTCGGTATTCTTTACAAAGGCTAATCCTGCAACGTTCAAAAAAGATGCTTCAATGCCATTCACGCTGGCCATGGCTGAATTGGCCAATGCCGAATTGCGTGCCCATGGATTAATGAGCAACTGACTTGCACCGGCAGAACCCGCGCGATCGGGGTTACCTGCCAACAGAGCCGTTGAACACATCGTTGCAAAGGCTATTATCAATGAGAGCTTTTTCATATGCTAAGCTGTAATTGTCGTTTTGGTTTGTTAGAATGAATCGAGGTCAATTGGACGCATCACACCGAACCATTTCAAGATTTTCTCGCCAACATTGGGCACATCTATATGGATGATATACGTTCCGCTGGCAATTGGAATGTTCTGATCATTTTTCAAATCCCAGTCGAGTGAAGTGGTGGGGTCACCCTTCTTGAACTGGCGAATGCGTGTTCCATTGAGATCATAGATGCTGATGGTACACACTTCGGGAAGGTTGGTGATCTTCACTCGATTGTCGAGCTTGTTGGTTTCGTAGCTGCTAAATGCATAG
>JBJTRD010000058.1:0-9269 GCA_046075945.1 Flavobacteriales bacterium | reverse complement strand
CTTTTTAATATGGGCGCTGCATGAATCCGTTGCTAACTAATCCAATGAGGAAGTAATGTGAGCAATATTAGAATTTGCCTTTGTTCTCGAAATAAAGTGGCAATAGTTGTTTGATCGACGGTGAAAGGATTATTTCACCGGAAGGGCTTATCATATAGAGCGGAATATCAAAGCCCTGTTTGAGCTCATATTCGAGCATGCTTTGTCTGCAACTTCCGCATGGAGTGACCGGTTCACCGCTTTTAAAGGAAGCCGAGGAAGCCACTACAGCGGCGGCAATTATTCGTTGATTAGGAAATTGTGCACCCGCGGCAAAGAACGCAACTCGTTCAGCGCATAATCCGCTTGGGTAGGCTGCATTTTCTTGATTGGAACCCGTGACGATTGTACCATTTTCCAAAAGCAAGGAAGCCCCAACACTGAATCCTGAGTAGGGAGCGTATGCATTTGCCATTGCTTCAATGCTGGCGTCCAGTAAGGTCTGATGTTCGGCTGTTATTTCCTCGCGAGAGCTGAAGCGCTCGAAAGAGCATGTGAACGTTTGAAATTCCATGTCAGTGGTTTTATGAACGATGAATGAGAGCCACAGCGTGCGCAACGACACCCTCCTCACGTCCAATGAACCCCATTTTTTCATTGGTAGTGGCTTTAATGGAAATAGCATCCGTAGCAATAGCTGCATGCGTTGCTATTGCATTTTTCATGGAGTCTACATGAGGCATAATTTTCGGTCTCTCCATTACCAGTGTGCAGTCAATATTTCCGATATCCCAGCCTGCGCCTCGAATTAGTTTGGCGGTTCTGGACAACAGAATTTTCGAGTCGATATTCTTGAATTCACTGCCAGTATCCGGAAAATGAAAGCCAATATCTCTCATGTTGGCAGCACCCAACAGTGCATCGCATATAGCATGCAGCAGTACATCTGCATCGCTATGTCCCAAAGCTCCTTTGGAATGGTCGATTTGAATCCCACCCAGCCACAGCTCACGTCCTTCGGTAAGTTGGTGCACATCAAATCCAAAGCCGACGCGAATGTTCATAATGATAGGGGATTATTCAGACGGTTCCTCGTCGTTGTTGGCCGCTCCGCCCAATGCGAAACGCATGGTGAAACGCAGTGTGTTGGCCAGCGGATTTTGTTGGGTGGTACTTATCAGATAAGACATATCGATGGTCAGTACCTGATATTTTAAACCGGCCCCAAGAGTAATAAACTGGCGATTACCCTTGGTGTAGTTTTCGTAGAAATATCCGGTGCGGAAGGCAAATTGCTGATCGTACCAGTATTCGAATCCACCACCTATATTGAGCTCTCTTAATTCCTCTTTAAAGACGGTTCCCGGTATAATGGTTCCTTCGTTGCTAACATCGCCGGGTGCATCATAAAATGACTGAACCATACCGGTTGCTACTCCCACATCGGGGCTCATGCCGGCGATGATGCTATCGCCCTCCAGATTGTAGCGAGGTGGTGTGGGAACTAGCAATTTGTTGAAATCGACGAGCGCTGTGATTTGATTGTATTTGTCGAGATCTACCGTGAATGCAGTTCCCAGCTTCAGATTGGTGGGTATGAAATCACGTTTATCGCTATTGGTGTAGCGCATTTTATTTCCAATGTTGCTAATGTTGGTGCCGATATTCAGCCTGGCGTTGCGGCCATCGATGCTTAAGCGGTCATTCGTGTAGAATACGCTGATATCTGCTGCTACGCCCATACCGGGCTTACTATCGGCGCCGAGTACGTTTTGCCCGCCTGTCAAGTTGGAATAGATGTAGCGTATTCCAATGCCCCCGCTCAGTTTATCTCCGAATTTCTGGCCATACGACATATCCAGCGAAAATTCATTCGGTTTGAAGTCGCGAATTTGGGTGCCGACTTCATCGGTAAAGGTGATGTTGCCAAGTGTAAAGTATCGCAGCGAGGCGCCAACAGTTTGGTTTTTGGAAAGACGCTTGAAGCCGCTCAGATAAGCCAAGCTCATATCGTTTACCAATGCGCGAAGCCACGGTGAGTAAGAAAGGGAGAGTTCTACGTCTTCTTCTACAAAAGCCAGTTTTGCAGCATTCCAGAAGGTTGAATTGGCATCCGGACTTAGAGCAACACCAGCATCACCCAAGGCTCCCGACCTGGAGTCGGGGGTAATTTGTAAAAACGGAACCGCCGTAGTAATTGTGTTTAATTGCCAGGTGCTGCGTGTGGGATCACCGGTATTGTTTAATTGGGCTGAAGCCGTTTCAGTAACAATTATCAGCGCCAATAGTCCAATAAAAAGCTTATGCATGTTGAATTTTCTCGAGTTGATTGCAAATATAGGCATGTCTATCAGGTTATTTATTTCAATATGACGAGTTTCTCGTAGTGTTCTGCCAATTGTCCTTCTTCGTTTCTAACCTCGAGCCTGTAAACGTAGACTCCTTTACCAATGCGGTCTCCAAAGTCGTCCGTACCATCCCATGGAATAGGCCGTGAACGATAACCGTCCTGCAGCACATCTTCGCGTATGGTCTTAACCAATTTACCACTGACGGTGAAAATTTGAATGCGCACATCAAGGGAAGTGCACACCTGGTTATGCTCGAACATGAAATCGGTGTGGGTTGTAAATGGGTTCGGGTAATTTAGAACGTGGTCCAGTGCTATGCTGCTATTATCGGCCACAACGAATTCAATTGAATTGGTTGATGAGTTGTTGTGCACATCCCAGGCCTTCAACGAGAGACTATGACTGCCCTCAGAAAGTTCGGGCAACTGAAATCGTACCTCGCCACTTTTATAGGTGTCTAAATCTGTTTCATAATACTCGTTGAGAATAATAGGGTGTTGTGTGTCGTTGTCTATTACCGCTGTCAGGTCGTGCCCAATGCCATTGCCCACTGTATTGATGCCATTTTCATCTTTTAACCGTGCAAGCAGTATGGGTCTTGTATCACTAATACCACCGGAAACAAAAAGGGTGTCATTCAGATACAGATTTATTTCAGGTCCTACGCGGTTGAGCTCTGCTCCGCTGAGCGAGCCACCAATTCGGAATTTGTTGGAATACCCGTGACCATCAAGGTTGCCGGCAACTGTATAGTAGCTCACGCGGGCAGTGTCTACCACGTAGTTGATATCAAAGGGCACAACGAATTCAAATTGAAAGTCACCATTTCGAACACTTGCCTTGCCTTTGAAAATGTTTTTATTGAAAACATCGTATTGTTGAACTACGCCGCTCGAGCCATTGAAATCGTTATTTTGAGTGTAAACGCGTGTTACTTTATCGAACACGGTCGGGTATACAAAGCCATTGTAATCGGTCAGTTTATTGCCCGCGGCATCAGCCACATATCCTGAGAATTTTACTTCCTGAAGTGCTTTTAAATTCTCATTGAAGGTTTCAATCGGAATATCATTGATAGCGGTCGTTACCACTTCATATTTAGGATAACTCATACGCAAAGCAGGATCTCCCAGCAAACTGAAATTGGGTTTACTGCTATTGCTCGGATTTACTCCGTTTTTAGTTAACATATTGATTGTTCCAAGCGTGAGGTTGGAAATCGTGTTGTTTTCGAGAGCGACATCGAAAAAGGCCAGATCCATTTCCATGTTTGATCCAGCAAACACAACGCGGGTTGTAGTAAGCATGGCTATAGCTCCGCCGTATGGATTCATGACCAGAATTTCGCCTGCGGTATTGACGCCGGGGTCATCGAAGCGGGCTAATTCGCAGGTGGCAGTGAGGAATACCGGCAGTTTGTATTTGTTCGTCCATGATCCGATGGTATTTAGGTCGAGAATACGCTCGTGGGCCCAACCGCGTTCACCGCCATGACCCAGATAGGTTACCAGCAATGATCCGTTCTGCACACGATTACGAATAGCTTCTTCACCATCGGGGTAGCGCTCTCCACCGGGTGTTGATTCCTGACGATAAGCATCCATGTAGATTTTTATAACATCGTATTCCGGGTAGAATTTTTTGACCAAGTTTGAAAGTGAGTCAGCATCTTCGAGGTGGATTTGCTCGGTAGGGCCACCATTGCCGTCCTGATCATCGGCTACAAAAGTGAGCAGGTTGCGCCATGAACCATAGGGTGATTGCGCTGCCTCGCCAAGACAGCCGGCTGCTCCGGTTGTAGTGGTGTTTTGAGCGATGTACGTCCTTACTTTGTCGACATAGGCGCTTCCTTCGGTTGCATCTGTAGCCGGTATTCGACCTACGCCGGCATCGAGTAGGTTTGAGCTGCTTTCATCATCATCGTCGCTCAGAAAAACGAAATAATCGTCACTTACTGCAGACCATGCGGGGCTCAGCGATTCACTGGTTTCGTATAAGATGACATTTGAACCATTGAATGCTTCCAGTCCTTTGTTGTTACCGAAATCACCATCACCAAAAAGCAATAAGTTTTGAGGCATTCGTTCCGCGTCGCCTTGTGCTCTGTCATAAAGCATTTTCATCAGCATGCGTATAGCGGTTACATCGGGGTTGCCGCATGAGAATTCGTTGAAAATCTCTTGCTGTGAAACGACAACAGTGGATGTTCCGAGGCCCGTGTGAATTTCGGCAAGATCTTCTGCAGCTGTGCGATGTGCAGGTGCAGCAACAATAACATAGTCGACGTCTGAAAGGCCATGTAAGTTCTGATTACTAATAGCGCCTTTTGCAGTTGGCACCAAATAACCACTGTTGGCAAATGCGATGAATTCTTTGAGCTCTGCGGTTGAAGCTTTAAACTCGATCAGGTTTTCATTTGTCGAGAATTCCATAATTCGAGGATGAATGAAATCGGAGATATCCCATACCTGTGCTATGGATGAAGCATTGTTTATTTGGAACTGGCTGACATTACCCGAACCTACGCTCAACGTATCGCGAAAACGCATTTGGGAGCCACTCATGGAAAGTTGGCGTGTGGCATTCAGGCGCAGGTAATCGACCCAGCCAATGACCTCTGCCGTATTGCTGTATTTATTGAATTGCAGGTTGACATTTACCGATGATCCGCCGGGTGTGAATGGAATAGAGAGGCGTTCGGCAGTAGCAACAGCAGAAAGAACGCCATCACCGGTGCTTACAGGAGAGGTTTGAGCCGAATTTCCTGCAACGCTTAGGTTCCAATTACTGGCGCCTCCAAGTGAACGCACAACCAGATTGGCTTCAAGTAAAGCCTCGGTTTGAGATACCAGGTTGGGCATTGAAAAACTGTACGTTCCGGTTGTATTTACATCGTATTGTTCGCCGTAGAATTCACGACCTGTTCTGCCAATGTTGTATAGATCGGTTTCGATGAATTGATAGTCCTGAAACTGGTTGACAATATGCGTTGCGGGCAAATCGACAGGAGTAGCGGGCTGAATGCGCAAAGGTTCTGAATCATCGATTCGAATGAAGTAATAGGCGGAATCGGAGTAGTAGTGCTTGTCGTGTCGCCACCGATTTCGCCCTGTTTCCGAATTAATTGCTCTATTCCATGAATCGGGACCTTTACCATAGAAAAGAATGTAGTCGTTGTCTTGAAAAACATTGTCTGCCTCGCCCGGGAAGAAAATGGCGCATTTTTCCAGATCGTCGAAACGCGGCTCAGAATTGGAGGTCGGAAGAAGATCGCCGCCATTACCATAGACATTTATGGATTGGGGGCTCAAATTATCGATATCAACGCCCAATTGATTGAACGTGTTTTTATCGATTTTATAGACACCATCGCGGGAGATGGCAATTTTAAACCAAGTTCCTTCGCTGAGGGCAGATTGTTCTTTGAACTCAAGCATTCTGCTTGTGGGTTTGGGGCCCGGTTCCCATTCGATTACTAGATCTGCTTCAATAAGTTTTTCAAGCCCTACTGATGATTTTCGAAGTGGAATTACCTCGACCAGCAAGAAGGGTTTTCCACGAGCATCTGTTATGCGCGCACTTATTTGCCAGTCGTTCATCAGTTGTGCCGATTGCTCTTCGGTGGTGCGAATGCGGGAGGGGGATGAATGGATTGCAGATATGCTCACTTCGGAGATGCGCCCGAATTTTTTTAACTCCTGCTTGTGCACAAGTGAAGGCAAATTCCCGAATTTGTTGGATGGCGCCGCGCCATCAAAGGTTTCCAGACTGAAAATGGTGGATTTTGCATCATTGCTATCGTTCCACTGTAACTTTTTTCGGATAGTTATGGTTTCAGATGCTTGTGAAAATGCATGTTGAGTTGAAATTAAAAAACACACTATCAATATCTTACGAAATATATTCATGCAAATTTTTGGTTTGGCGCAACGGCTTTAACCATTCAGTAGTCTGAATATTGCAACCGTGGGGCAATTTTTTTCCTCGCAAAAATGTTGTATAATTGCTAATTCTTTTCAACCACCTTAAAAGAAATCGTTTCTCTATGAACAAACGCTTTAGACTGATTTTTGTTCTTCTGTCGGTGATAATTGCTGTATCGGATTTGCGAGCTCAGGATCCTGAGTTTACGCAGTTTTATGCAAATCCGCTTTATTTGAATCCGGCGTTTGCAGGAACCAATCGTTGCCCTCGACTGGTGATGAATTATCGCAATCAATGGCCTTCTCTCACGGGCAATTTTGTTACAACAAGCGCATCGTACGACCAGCATGTGAACACCATACAGGGTGGTTTGGGTTTATTGGTAATGAATGACCGGGCAGCCCAGGGAACGCTTAATACCACGACACTGAGCGGAATCTATTCTTATCAGCAACCTATATCTCGAAAGTTTTCAATTAAGGCCGGGCTTCAAGCCAGCTATTTTCAAAAAACACTCGACTGGAGTAGGTTGACTTTTGGTGATATGATTGATCCACGTAAAGGATTTATTTATCAGACAAATGACGTTCAGCGTGGCGGGCAGGTGAAGGCGATTGATTTCTCGGCGGGGCTATTGGGTTTCAGCGATAAATTCTATGGAGGCCTTGCAGTGCACCACTTGAATGAGCCGAATGAATCACTTATTCTTGCAACCAGCAGACTGCCGATGAAATATACGGTTCACGCCGGCGCGGTTATCCCAATTGAGAAAAAGAGCAAGGATAATGATGCACGTCTGTCTCCAAATTTGTTGTACCGTCGACAAGGTGAGTTCCAGCAATTGAACCTTGGGATGTATGTGAGTAAGGGGCCCTTGGTAGCCGGCGTTTGGTTTCGTGGGTTGTTGTTCGGACAAACCTACCGCGACGCATTCATTGCAACCGTCGGTATTCAGACGGATGTCGTCAGATTTGGATACAGCTACGATATCACGATATCTGAACTGACACCATCAACCGGAGGGTCTCACGAAGTATCGCTCGGCATTTATTTCGAATGCCGCAAGAAAAAAACGAAGTTCCGCACAATTAGTTGCCCGACTTTCTAGTTGCATAAACTGTTTAAACTTTAAAACGAACCATCAAAATAAATAGGGAATCATGAAAACCGTTTCTAAGATGTTCTTCGGATTGGTCGCTATTGCAGTAGCGTCCGGTCTCACATCGTGCGACAAGCAGACCTCCGGTGCTACCGGGTGGGCCTACAACGATGAAAAAAATGGAGGTTTCGAACGCCAGGATTTTGTTGAGCAGGAGACAGGTCCGGGGCTTGTGCTGGTAGAAGGTGGAACCTTCACCATGGGGCGTGTTGAAGACGACTTGAATTTTACCTGGGATAACATACCGCGCCGTGTTACAGTTTCTTCCTTTTACATGGACGAAACCGAGGTAACCAATCAGTTTTGGAATGACTATTTGTACTGGCTGAAGCTGGTGTATGGCGATAACTATCCGGAACTTATCAATCGTGCATTGCCCGATACCAATATTTGGCGTGAAGTGACGGAATACAATGAACCTTATGTGGATTACTATCTGCGCCATCCGGCCTATCGTGATTATCCGGTTGTTGGCGTTAGCTGGCTTCAGGCAAGTGAATATTGCGTGTGGCGCACAGACCGTGTGAACGAGCTCATTCTGATTCGAGAAGGCTTGATGTCTTACAACCCGACCGGTCAGGCCGATGAAGAGCATTTCACCACTGATTCTTATTTGTCGGGTCAATACACCGGCGATGCGGCATCGGGAGGATTGAAGGATTACAATCCGAAGGGAACCGGAACGCGTCTAGTAACCATGTCTGACGGAATTGTTTTGCCACGTTATCGTTTGCCAACCGAAGCAGAATGGGAATATGCAGCGCTCGGCTTAATTGGTAACTCTGAACAAGAATTGATAACCAACCGTCGCACCTATCCATGGAATGGTCACTATGTGCGTAGTGATGATTCCGGTGGACGCTTCTACGGAACCATTCGCGCCAATTTTGTTCGCGGTGGTGGTGACTATATGGGGGTCGCTGGTTACTTGAACGATAATGCCGACATCTCAGCACCGGTATATGCCTACGCTCCGAACGATTATGGATTGTATAACATGTCGGGTAACGTTTCGGAGTGGGTTATGGATGTTTATCGTCCTCTTTCCCCTGAAGATAAGAGTGAATTCCGTCCATTCAGAGGTAACGTTTATAAAACACGTGTGCTGAATAGTGATGGAAGTTTTGCTGATAAGTACGATAAGAATTACTACGACATTGATGGAGTCGCCAACTTCCTTAAAAATTATCAGGAACAAGCAGCCCCTCGACTTACGCAGAGTTCACAAGAGTTGCTTACAAAGTGTAATGATAAAGTAGCCGCGGCTCAGGAAAAATTGAAGGAGCGGAAAGAAGATGAGGCCCAGGATGCAATGCAGGAAGCACTGGATCTTGTGACGGATTCTGAAGACTTGATTGCAGCTGACTTGCGCGATGGAATGTCGGATTACATTGCCAGTGCTCCCGGTGAAGTGAAACGCCGCAATGTGACTGTTGAGGAGAATATTGATCGCCGCAATTATCGCAAGGCCGATTATATCGACTATCGCGATGGTGACTTCAACAGCAGTATTTTCTTCAACAATACTGAAATGGAGCAGGATAAGAACCGTATGTATGAATCGGGAGTTACTACACTCATCAATGATCGCTCGCGTGTATACAAGGGCGGTAATTGGAGAGATCGAGCATACTATACCATTCCCGGCACACGTAGGTTTCTCGATGAGCGTCGCTCCATGTCGACACTTGGATTCCGATGCGCGATGGACCGCCTGGGAAGCCCAACGGGTATTGGAGGTATGGAATAAGAAGAAGGTTGTTTAAACTTAGAAATATAAACCCCGGTCCATTCGATCGGGGTTTTTACTTTTAGCCAATGATTGAGCGAATTTTTAATCAGTTTTTGAAGGTTCG
>JBJTRD010000057.1:0-3031 GCA_046075945.1 Flavobacteriales bacterium | reverse complement strand
ATAATCACCAAGTGTTTCCTGCAATTGACCGAGGGCTTGTGCAAGCTCTGCATCGTTGGGTCAACGCCGTGCCATTTGTGTGTGCCTTCCATGAAGTCTACACCTTTGCCCATCGAAGTGGTCATCAGTATCATTACCGGTTTTCCATTGCCGGTCTGCGCCTTGGCTTGCTGTAATCCATCTACAACCGATTGCATGTAGTTGCCCTGCATTTCATGCACCAACCAACCAAATGCCTCCCATTTGGCGCGTAGGTTTCCAAGGTTCATCACCTTTTCTGTAGGACCATCTATTTGCTGCCCATTCACATCAATGGTTGAGATGAGGTTGTCCACTTTGTGGTGCGCAGCATACATGGCCGCTTCCCAAATTTGTCCTTCCTGTAATTCGCCATCGCCATGGAGTGTATAGACGATGGATGTATCGCCATTCAATTTTTTTCCTTGTGCAGCGCCAATGGCAACCGAAAGTCCTTGTCCCAACGAACCACTGGCAACCCGCACGCCGGGTAGTCCTTCGTGTGTGGTAGGATGGCCCTGAAGTCGAGCATCAATCTTGCGGAATGTAGCCAATTCACTCACCGGAAAATAACCACTGCGAGCCAATACACTGTACCAAACCGGGGATATGTGCCCGTTACTCAAAAAGAATAAATCTTCTCCTATTCCATCCATATTCCATGCGTTCGGACGATGATTCATTGCATGAAAATAGAGGGCCACGAAATAGTCGGTGCAGCCCAGTGAACCGCCGGGATGGCCGCTGTTCACTGCGTGCACCATACGTACGATGTCTCGTCGCACTTGCGATGCAGTAGATTGTAGTTCAGAAATATTCATGGAATTGCGATTAGCGCGGCGAAGGTATTTGTCAGCTTGCCGAGTTTCCCGTCTGTTGACTGAATGTGAACAAGTGGTATGTTGTATTTTCGCCGCCGCAAAACAACAGCTATGTCACTTAAATGCGGTATCGTAGGTCTGCCCAACGTGGGTAAATCGACCTTGTTCAATTGCCTTTCAAATGCGAAAGCACAGGCAGCGAATTTTCCATTTTGTACCATTGAACCAAACGTGGGAACCATCACGGTGCCCGATGACAGGCTCACACAACTGGCCGAGATTGTCAACCCGGAGCGCATCGTGCCTACGACCATCGAAATCGTAGATATCGCCGGACTGGTTAAAGGTGCCAGCAAAGGTGAAGGTCTTGGAAATAAATTTCTGGCAAACATTCGTGAAACAGATGCGATTATTCATGTGCTTCGTTGCTTTGAAGATGGCAATGTGGTGCACGTTGATGGCAGCGTAGATCCTGTGCGCGACAAGGAAATCATTGATATTGAATTACAGCTTAAAGATCTGGAGTCAATCGAAGGCCGCATCGCCAAAGTGATGCGCGCAGCCAAGAGCGGCGACAAAGACGCTAAGCGTGATTTCGATTACATGACGCGTATTAAAGAAGCACTCGAGCAAGGTAAGAGCGCCCGCACGGTTGTGCCGGCCAATGATGATGAATCTAAATTGCTCGTGGATCTGCAGCTGCTCACCAGCAAGCCGGTACTTTACGTGTGCAATGTGGAAGAATCGTCGGTGGTGAAGGGCAATGCACACGTAGATCGCGTTCGAGAAGCTGTGAAGGATGAGAATGCTGAAATCATAGTGCTTGGAGCGGCCATTGAAGCCGATATAGCTGAGTTGGAAACCTTCGAAGAGCGACAGATATTTCTCGGCGATCTCGGATTGGATGAGCCTGGTGTTGCCAAGCTTATTCGCGCAGCTTATAAGTTGCTGAACCTGCAAACGTATTTCACAGCCGGTGTAAAGGAAGTCCGCGCATGGACCATTCATAAAGGCGATACAGCGCCGAAGGCTGCAGCTGTAATCCATACCGATTTCGAAAAGGGATTCATTCGTGCCGAGGTAATCAAGTTCAACGATTATATCCAATACAAATCAGAATCTGCCGTGCGCGACGCAGGCAAGCTGGGTGTGGAAGGAAAGGAGTACATCGTTCAAGACGGAGATGTGATGCACTTCCGTTTTAATGTGTAGGATTGTAGGATAATAGGATAATAGGATTGAAGGATTGAAGGATTGAAGGATTGTAGGATTGTAGGATTGTAGGGGGGAAGGCCCCACCTATAATCCTAATCCCTACAATCCTATTCACCTTCTCCGTGTTCTCCACATTCCCTGTGGTTCAATCAAGTTGAAAGTTGTACCTCGATTGCGCTCGAGAACCGTAACCTACAATCCTAAAAGTTAGAACATCAAAAAACAGGGAGTTTCCCCCCTGTTCTCTATAATCCTTCAATCCTATAATCCTATTATTCAGATGGGGCTTCCGTATTACCTTTTGCCTTGCTCTCTTTCGAGGATTTCGCTTTTTCCACTTTCATGTTCATACGATCTTCCTTCGCGTCGTAATCGACGAGTAAGGTGTCTCCAGATTTGAGATGAGCAGCGATAATTTCCTCGGCAATGGGATCTTCCAAATATTTCTGAATGGCCCTGCGCAACGGACGTGCACCAAATTTTTCATCATAGCCTTTTTCTGCGATGTAATCTTTAGCAACGTTCGTGAGTTTGATAGTATACCCCAAGCCTGTAACGCGGTGGAACAATTTATTCAGTTCGATATCGATAATCTGATGAATGTCCTCTTTACGAAGCGGATTGAATATAATCAGGTCGTCAATACGGTTGATGAACTCTGGTGCGAATGCTTTTTTAAGCGCATTTTCGATAACTCCTTTGCGCTCCACATCTTCCTGGGCGGCTTTGGCTGCTGTACCGAAACCTACACCTGTGCCGAAGTCTTGCAGCTGTCGTGCACCGATGTTACTGGTCATGATGATAATAGTATTCTTAAAGTCTATTTTACGACCAAGACTGTCTGTCATCTGCCCATCGTCGAGGCATTGTAGCATCAGATTGAATACATCCGGGTGAGCCTTCTCAATTTCATCGAGCAACACGATAGAGTAGGGGCGACGACGAACTTTCTCGGTAAGCTGTCCACCTTCTTCATA
>JBJTRD010000056.1:0-3326 GCA_046075945.1 Flavobacteriales bacterium | reverse complement strand
GTGTGTCTTTTTTTTCGAAGAGAAAATCCGAAGCGTATTCGATGGGCTATTGCAGGCGTGAGCTATGCATCTCTTTACATGCTGCTCACCTTCGCGAATAAATACCGGGTGCATCAGCATTTTGAAAACGAACTAGCTTCCACGCGCATCTCCTATCATACGCTCAAGACAACTCCCACTATGTTCAACAACATGCTATGGTCGGGCATTGCAATAGCAAATGACACCATTTACTTTGGCGAATATTCGCTGTTGCAAACCGATCAACGCGTCGATTGGATTGGCTATCCCATCGGGCAGGATATCATCCTCAATCATCCCGACCAACGCGCCATGGATGCCTTGAAGTGGTTTGGTCAAGATGCCTATTTTGCAGTGCCTGTTGCTGAAGGCATTGATTTCTTCACTGCGAAATGGGGCCGCACCGATTTCAGAGAAACGGAGCCACACAAGGCCTTTGTATTCCATTGGCGATTGGAACCCGACGGCGACGGTTGGAAAACGCATCAAATAATGCCCAATTTGAAAAAAGACGATTTTCAGCAAGCCCTGATATCACTTTGGGACCGCATACTAGACAAGCCCTCCTCGACTTCACAAATGCGCTAGAACGTCTTATTTTCGCCACTTCGAAAAGATGCGAATATGAGTACCGAAATTCCCAGCAAATACGACCCCGCAAGCGCAGAAGATAAATGGTATAGCTACTGGATGGAGCACAAGCTTTTCAAAAGCACGCCCGACCAAAGAGAGCCATACACCATCGTAATTCCACCGCCCAATGTGACGGGTGTGTTGCACATGGGGCACATGCTCAACAACACAATTCAAGACTTGCTGGTTCGTCGCGCAAGAATGCAAGGAAAAAATGCTTGCTGGGTGCCCGGAACCGACCACGCTTCCATCGCAACAGAAGCCAAAGTGGTTCAGAAACTGCGTGCAGAAGGCATCAAGAAAAGCGACCTTTCACGCGAGGTGTTTCTTGAACATGCGTGGGAATGGACGCACAAGCATGGCGGTATCATTCTCGAACAATTGAAAAAACTAGGAGCCAGTTGCGACTGGGACCGCACACGCTTTACCATGGACGAGAAGTACTACGAAAGCGTAGTTGATACGTTCATTGATCTCTATAAAAAAAGAAAAATTTACCGCGGTGAGCGCATGATCAATTGGGATCCTGCGGCACTTACAGCACTTTCCGACGAAGAAGTAATCTACCGCGAGGTCAACTCCAAGCTGTACCACGTGCGCTACAAAATTGTCGGTTCCGATGAGTTCATTACCATCGCTACCACACGTCCGGAAACAATTCTGGGCGACACCGGAGTATGCGTCAATCCGAAAGATGAGCGCTATAAACACCTGCATGGCAAGAAAGCAATCGTGCCACTGCTTAATCGCGAAGTACCAATCATCGCCGATGATTACGTTGAAATGGAATTCGGAACAGGTTGCTTGAAAGTTACGCCTGCTCACGACATCAATGACTTCATGCTGGGTGAAAAATTCGGGCTGGAGGTCATCAACATGATGAACGACAACGGCACCATTAGCGAAGCAGGGCAATTATATGTTGGCATGGATCGCTTCGATGTGCGCAAGCAAATTGCGGAAGACCTGCAGCAATCGGGCAACCTGGTGAAAGTGGAAGAACTCATCAACAAAGTAGGCTTCAGTGAGCGCAGCGATGCCGTAGTTGAGCCTCGACTGTCGCTGCAATGGTTTGTAGATATGAAAGAACTGAGCAAGCCTGCGCTTGACCACGTGATGAACGACGACATCCGATTCTTTCCGCCCAAGTTCAAGAACAGCTATCGCAACTGGATGGAAAACATCAAGGATTGGTGCATTTCACGTCAGTTGTGGTGGGGCCATCGCATTCCCGCCTGGTACGCGCCCAATGGAGAATTTGAAGTAGCGAAAACACGTGAAGAAGCGATTGCTCAATTCAAAAATCGCGGCATCGAGATCAATGCAGATTCAGTACATCAGGAAGAAGATGTACTCGACACCTGGTTTTCTTCCTGGCTCTGGCCTATCAGCGTTTTTGATGGTTTTTATACAGAAGAAGAAATCAAGTATTACTACCCAACCAATGATTTGGTAACCGCACCGGAAATTATGTTTTTCTGGGTGGCTCGTATGATTATAGCCGGATATGAATACCGCGGCGACTTGCCTTTCCGCAACGTTTATTACACCGGTATTGTGCGTGACAAACAAGGGCGTAAAATGTCGAAGTCGCTCGGTAATTCACCCGACCCACTCGACTTGATGAAGAAGTTCGGAGCCGATGGAGTGCGAGTAGGAATGTTGCTTTCATCACCGGCGGGCAATGATCTATTGTTCGATGAATCACTTTGCGAGCAAGGGCGCAACTTTGCCAATAAAATATGGAATGCTTTCCGTCTTGTCAAAGGTTGGGAGGAAAAAATAGATAGCGGTAAAACTCAGTCAGAGGCAGCCAAAACCGCGGTTGAATGGATGAGAAGCAAATTCAACGCGACGCTTATTTCGCTGAATGATGACTACGATAAGTTCAGAATAAACGAAGCGTTGATGACCACGTATAAGCTGGTCTGGGACGATTTCTGTGCGTGGTATCTCGAAGTGGTAAAGCCACCCTTCGGACAGGGAATGGACCCTGAGACCTATGAAGCATCTGTAGAGATTTTAGAAAATCTATTGTGTGTCCTCCATCCATTTATGCCATTCCTGACGGAAGAAATTTGGCATTACCTGCGTAAACGCGAAGCAGGAAGTTCGATTTGCACCGCTCATTGGCCTGGATCGAAAGAAGTGGATACAGCAATTATTGCATCGTTCGATCAGTTCGCTGAAGTGGTTATTGGCATTCGCAATATTCGCAAAGAGAAAAACATTGCCAATAAGGAGAGTATAGAACTAAAAGTGCGTGCCGAACAATTGACCGATAAAAAATTCGACACGGTCGTTCAACATCTGTGTAACATCCAATCGATAGAATATGTCAACGACAAGCCTGCAGGCAGTTTTTCATTTGTAACGGCGCATGCTGAATTTTTCATTCCCTTTACTGCCCAAGTAGATGTCGCTGCAGAAAAAGAAAAAATAGAATCAGAATTAACCTATGCACTTGGATTCTTGAAATCGGTCGAGGCTAAATTGAACAACGAGCGTTTCGTCAACAATGCACCCGCCAATGTTTTGGAGGCAGAGCGAAAGAAACAATCGGATACATTGGCGAAAATAAAAATGATGGAAGACCAGCTAAGCGCGCTTTAATCAGCTTGCCATTGTGAACTCGAACGTAGTACCTTCACCGAGCTACGATTGAATTGATA
>JBJTRD010000055.1:0-3143 GCA_046075945.1 Flavobacteriales bacterium | reverse complement strand
CCAATTCACCGCGCTTCGAGTATTTCAGCCATGCGAAATAAATTCCACCAATGGCAATGACGGTAGCAAGTGCCATGAGCATGAGTTCGGTGTTCAGGTCCATGTGAAGGGCGGGCATTACCACAGTACCATCGAGATAGTGATCGAGCCAGTGCCAATGCATGTGCATCGATTCACCTACCGCGTGGGGCAAACCAATAAATCCACCCACAACGGAAAGAACAGCGAGCACAACTAACGGAAGGGTCATCACCGCGGGCGATTCGTGCAAGTGATGCTCTTGCTCGTGTGTGCCGCGGAACTTGCCGGTGAAGGTCAGGAAATACAAGCGGAACATATAGAAGGCCGTGCATGCGCTCACGACTAAACCAAGCACGAACATCAATTTGTTTTCTTCAAAAGCAACAGCGATAATTTGATCCTTTGAGAAGAAACCCGCGAACGGGAAAATACCGGCAATCGCAATCGTTCCGATAAGGAAAGTGAGATGCGTTGTTGGCATGTGTTTTTTCAAACCACCCATGCGTCGAATGTCTTGTTCGCCTCCCATGCCGTGTATGACAGAGCCACTTCCAAGGAACAACAATGCTTTGAAGAATGCGTGCGTAATAACGTGGAATACCGCGGTGCTGTAGGCGCCCAAACCAAGCGCAACGAACATGAGTCCAAGTTGCGAAACGGTAGAGTAGGCGAGCACCTTCTTAATATCGTTTTGAGTGAGTGCAATGGTTGCTCCGAGCAATGATGTGAGAATACCGGCCCATGTAATGAGTTCGCTGGCCATATCGGTCATTACATAGAGGTTGCTGCTGCGGGCCACCATGTAGATACCGGCTGTTACCATGGTCGCTGCGTGGATGAGCGCCGACACAGGCGTTGGTCCTGCCATCGCATCGGGCAGCCAGGTGTGCAATGGAATCTGCGCGCTCTTTCCCATGGCACCTATGAAAAGCAGAATGCCAATGGCTGTTGCTACATCGCTTGGTAAACCTCCGATGGCACGCTCAGAAATGTACAGTTCATCATATCGCAATGTGCCGCTGTATGCAAAGAGCAAACACATGCCGAGTATAAGACCCAGGTCACCAATGCGATTTACGATGAATGCTTTTTTCGCAGCATCGTTGTTCTTCATGTCTTTATACCAGAAACCAATGAGCATGAAGGAACACAGTCCAACGCCTTCCCAGCCCACGAACATGGTGAGGTAGCTGTCGCCCAAAATGAGGATGAGCATGAAAAACACGAAGAGGTTGAGGTACGCAATGAAGCGGTTGAATCCTTCATCTTCGTGCATGTAGCCAATCGAATAGAGGTGAATCAAAAATCCGACTCCTGTGATGAAGAGAAGGTAGATGGCAGAAAGTGGATCGACCAGGAACGAGATATCAATATCGAGCGAGCCGGCAGTAATCCAGTCGAAGGCCTTCACCACAGTGGGGTGAGCGCCGTGCATTTGTGTGGTGAATACCAACACCGAAACAATGAACGACAGCAAAATGGCCGATGATCCTACACCGCCAATGAAGTTCTTGGAAAGACCTTTACCCAGGAAGGTAATGTAAAGGAAGCCCGCAAGAGGAAATAACGGAATGAGTGTAACGAGTTTTTCCATGCCGGTCAGAATTTCAATTTGTTAAGCACCGAGGTATCGGTAGTGTGCATGTTGCGGTAAAGCATCATAAGAATAGCAAGACCTACAGCCACCTCGGCTGCAGCCACTACCATGATGAAGAATACGAACACTTGCGCATCGGTGTGATTCCACATTTTGGAAAACGCTACCAGTGAAATATTCACGGCATTGAGCATAAGCTCGATGCACATAAACATGATGATGGCGTTGCGTCGGAAGAGAATGCCCAGCACGCCCATGCCAAAAAGCACGGCAGCAAGCACCAGGTAATGATTGATGGTAATGTTGTGATAGAGTTCCATCAGGCAAGTTCTTTTTTAGATAAGTAAACAGCTCCCACCATAGCCCCCAGGAAAAGCACACTGGCCAGTTCGAAGGGAAGCAGGAATTCTCGGTAGAGCACCATACCCAGGTTTTGTGTCAAACCCATGGCAGCACTGTAATCACCGGAAGCAATGGCATTGAGCTCGTCGGTGCGTTGCACGGCGGCGAGCAGCACCAGCATCAAAATTCCTCCGGCTGCAACGCTTAAGGATTTTGACCAAAGGCTGCGTTTTTCTTCTTCGAGCTTATTTAGGTTGAGCATCATGATGACGTATAGGAACAGCACCATGATGGCGCCGGCGTATACGATGATGTGCACTGCTGCCAGAAACTGCGCGCCCAGCAGGAAGTAATGTCCTGCAACAGCAAAGAAGGTAATGATGAGCGAGAGTACGCTGTACACCGGATTCTTGGAGAAGATCATTCCGGCTGCACTAAATACGGCTACGAATGAAAGAAACCAAAAGGCATATTCGGAGAGCATGGTGGTTTTCTTGGTTTTGGTTGGTTGATTTCGATTAGTGATGCTTGCTTATTTGCGGCTTCGCATCTTTGAAGGTTCGGTTGTGGTAATGACGCTTGTCTTTTTTGAACTCGAGCACTTCAGGCCGTTGACGCAGTGTTACATCAATGGGTGATTCTACCGTTTCAACGAGTTTGTCTTTGCCGAAAACTTCTTCACCGCGAGTGAAAGAGGATGGAACAATGCGGTCGGTAAGGAAGATAGCCTCCTTCGGGCAAGCTTCTTCACACAATCCGCAGAAGATGCAACGCAGCATATTGATTTCATAAATGCTGGCGTATTTCTCTTCACGAAACAAATGTTCTTCTCCCTTTTTACGCTCAGCAGATTCCATGGTGATAGCTTCAGCCGGACAAGCAACGGCGCACAATCCGCATGCTGTGCATCGTTCAGCGCCGGCTTCGTCGCGCTTCAACACATGTTGTCCGCGATATACCGGAGCAATTTCGCGTTGTACCTCCGGATATTTCACGGTAGCCTTGCGCTTGAACAAGTGCGTGAATGTGATCATCATTCCTTTGAAAATAGCAGGCAAGTAGAGTTTCTCACTCCAGGTGAGCTCTCTGACGGTGACTGTTTTTGATCGATTCGTTAAAGCCATTGTATAGTGTTATGCAGTGGTTATTCTGATTAATTCAATTTACCCATGAGGTACATCAC
>JBJTRD010000054.1:0-3538 GCA_046075945.1 Flavobacteriales bacterium | reverse complement strand
TTCACATTGCGGAAAACACAACGGTATCCAATAGTTTGAATGTTGCGGAAACAGGCTATCTCGAAGTGGATGTCGGAACAGAAAACATGCTGTACATGGAAGAAAACGCAACGCTGCATTTGCAGGGAACCGGATATGATGATGAGATACTTCGAATCCTTCACGGAGCCCATCTTCAGAACGCGAATTGGATCCTGGGCACGATTCAACTCAGCAACGGTAGGGTAGACCTAACTCACAATGGAGCTATCTACACCGATGCAAAACTGGAAGCTGATAATGTATGGTTCTATGCAAGTGACCAATGGGAGGCCGACGGAAGTGAACTGTGGGTGTGGTCGAACATATGCGAGTTCAACGAATGTCATTTCGAGCATGTGCAACTCCATACACAATTCAGCAAGTGTGTGGTTGTTGACTCCAAATTCGCGGGTCCAAATTCCGGTTTCGATGCACAGGGTGGCATGTTTGGTTTTAGCACAACGCATTTTATACGAGCCGAAGCTGTGAGTAATGAAATCGAGATTGCCTCATCATACAATGATTGTGTCTTTACGGATGATTCCTACATCCGCGATTGGAGTGATCGACAATTGTACGTTCGCCGATGTTTGTTCTCCAACACACAACAGGAATCTATTAAGAAACAAAACCATACGCTATCGCTCGAGTGCAATCAGTTCGACGACTGTGCGGGGATATCAATAGTGGATGCAACGCTCGATATGAGCACTGAATTTTCAGGAGGAAGAAATGCGTTTCATGATGTGGATGATTGTGTTACCCTTGAAAATGCGCAGGGATTATGGCTGCAGGAAGGGGCGAACGATTTTTCCGGATGCTTTCACTCGGTTATGCAGGGAACCATCGATACCCTGTGCGACCCGCTGTCATGTGAACTTGATTGGCCTGCTAGCGGAAACTTCTGGGGATACTCCAATGGTAATATCACAATTGCCGGCGATTTGTTATGGCCGCAGCAGAATCTGATTCATCTTACATCATCCGAATTTCAGTCATGCGGTGGCTATGAGTCTGGTGCGGGTTGCAGCATCAGTTTATCGGATAAAACGCCTGTTGCTCCGGTGCATTGCGTTGATACACCCAAGGCGATTTCAATGGATGATGGAGATGACGAGATTACGCTGATTCCTTCTATTGCGTTGCAAACCATCGTGCCAATCAGCAATGATAATGGCGTAGAAATTTTCGATATGAGTGGGCGAAAAATATTCACCGGCAGTTTGAATGACAGTAGAAGTATGAGCGCAGTTGCGGACTCGTTATCGCAAGGGCTTTACCTGTTAGTCATGCAAACAGAGAATGGTCCTCAGGTAAGGCAATGGTTTATTGGTAAATAAATTGGGTTGGTTAGGTTGATGGGAGCGGGGGTGCACACAACGGTGTTCACCTCCGCTTTTTCATAGCGAAATAACGGTGCCGAAGTATTTCGATATGTCTGCCCTCGCTCTATCGAGCATGATTTTTTCTTTCAGCAATGAATCGTATTTTTCTTCATTCTGAACACACTCTTCCATCTCTTTCTGTAAATCGAGAATGATGCGTTGGATGCGTTTCAACTTCAATCGGTAAACACTATCCTGTGCTGCCTTTCTTAAATGCATGTCCTCTGTTTCCGGATAAATGAAATGGCGTTGCCAGTTGGGACTCAAACTATACGGACTTATAAGCAGCGCCGACGATTCACCTGAAATACTCTGATCGGCGTGTTGAGTAAAATTGGTGGGTTGAGGAAACTGCTCCCTGCCAATCAACTCGACATACTCTTTGTAAATATTCGCATACACAGCCGACTCAAGTAGAATCTCATCTGACTCCAGATTGCTGATTATATACTCCGCTAAAGAAACGGGATGCGTTTCTTCATGACCATCTTCGTTTTTGATGGTAATATCGATGGACTGTTCCCCGTAGTGAAGTAAAATGCGAATGAGATCTTTTTCCTGATGGTGAATCGAAAATTCTTCAAGCGCACTTTCAGGAATGCCATCAGCCGGCATTTCATCCAGTAACGGAATTTCAACAGGAGCGCCGTCTTTCTTTTCCTTCTTGAAGTTGGCGACGATGACCTTGTTGAGTTCCTGCAAAAGCACTTGCTCATTCATATTGAGCAGTCGGCTGCATTCCTGCACATAAACGGTGCGCGATATGGCGTCGGGTATCAACGCAATGCTTTCTACAATCCCGCGAATGAGCGCAGCACGCTTCACCGGATCGTTGCCGGCGTCTTCCAGCAGCAACGATGTTTTGAATGAAATGAAGTCGCGTGCGTTCGTTGCAATGAACTGCTGAATTTCATCCGAACTGTGCTTCCGTGCAAAACTATCGGGGTCGTCGCCATCGGGAAACAGCAACACACGCACATTCATGCCTTCCTTCAGAATCATGTCGATTCCACGGAACGATGCTTTGATGCCTGCGCTGTCGCCATCATACAGAATCGTAATGTTGGGCGTGTAGCGGCGAATGAGACGGATTTGACCTTCCGTTAGCGATGTTCCGCTGCTCGCAACCACATTCTCAACGCCAGCCTGATGCATGCTCACCACGTCGGTGTAACCCTCCACGAGGTAACACATGTCGTATTTGACGATGGCATTTTTCGCGAGGTGCAATCCGTATAGAACGTTGCTCTTCACATACAACTCACTCTCGGGGGAGTTGAAGTATTTCGCAATGTCTTTTTCTGCTTTGAGCGTGCGACCACCGAAGGCAATCACTTTACCACTGATGTTGTGGATGGGAAACATCACACGGCCGCGGAAGAAGTCGTACACTTTTCCGTCACGCTCACGCGTGAGCCCCGTTTTTACCAGATACGGCAATTGGTATTGCTGTGCAAGCGCGGCCTGTGTCATTGCGTCCCATTTATCGGGACAATAACCAAGCTGAAACTTGCGAATGATGTCGTCACGAAATCCACGCTCCTGGAAGTACGAGAGTCCGATGGCGCGTCCTTCTTCCCCTTCATGCAATTGCTCCTGAAAGTACCTCGCTGCAAATTCAGTTACAACGCTCAATTGCTCGCGTTCACTTTTTTCCTGCAGTTGCTCTTCCGTTTGCTGGTCTTCTTCAATGGCAATCTGGTACTTGGCTGCCAGCCATCGCAGCGCTTCCGGATAGCTGAGCTTCTCGTGTTGCATGAGAAAGTCGACCACGTTGCCACCTTTACCCGAAGAGAAATCTTTGTAGATGCCTTTGGAAGGAACTACGAAAAAGGAAGGTGTTTTTTCATTGGCGAAAGGAGACAGTCCCTTGTAAGCCGAACCGCTGCGTTTCAAATGCACGAAGTCTCCTATCACCTCTTCGATGATGGCGGCCTGATAAATTTGATCGATGGTGGAACGACTGATCAATTCGGATAGAATTTGGGGTTCGTAAAGGTAAGAATCGTTCCCGATGAAAATGAATATCGGTTTTCAACGAGCTATCACCGGCTCTTTTCTATCACATTCGTCAACTCCACAAACGCATCCACACCCAGCTGCTCCGGACGTTTGTCCCAGATGGCTGAAGA
>JBJTRD010000053.1:0-2413 GCA_046075945.1 Flavobacteriales bacterium | reverse complement strand
AGAAAACACGCAACGACTGCGCGAGTTCACTCGCATCATCAAACGAATCGCTCTTGAGTGTGAATGAAATCATGCCTCCAAAATCGCGCATCTGACGCTTGGCTACTTCGTGGTTGGGATGGTCAGCAAAGCCCGGCCAATAGACCTTACCCACTTTCGGATGAGCACGTAAAAACTCGGCAACCGTGCGCCCATTTTCGCAATGCGCGCGCATACGAAGGTGCAGCGTTTTCACTCCGCGCAATACGAGGAAAGAATCTTGAGGGCCGGGCACCGGTCCGCATGAGTTGGTGATGAAGGCAAGCTGCTCGTACAATTCTTTGCTATTGGTCATCAACGCTCCCATGATGACATCGCTGTGCCCACCGAGGTATTTGGTGGCACTGTGCATCACAATGTCGGCACCCATATCGAGCGGGTTCTGCAAATAAGGCGATGCAAACGTGTTGTCTACAACCGACCAAACACCGAGTCGCTTGGCCATCGCAGTGAAGTGTGCGATATCAATTATTTTCATCATTGGATTGGTGGGTGTTTCAATCCAGATCATGCGCGTCTTATCGTTTACACAGGCTTCCACCGCTGCGAAATCGTGCATATCGACAAAGTGAAAACGGATGCCCATTTTCTCGAACACCTTGGTGAATAAGCGATACGTTCCGCCATACAAATCATCGGTAGCAATTACTTCATCGCCGGGAGAAAGCAACTTAATGATGGTATCGACAGCACCCATCCCACTGCTGAAACACAAGCAGTGTTCTGCATTTTCCAATGCCGCAAGACAGCCTTCGAGTGCGGTGCGTGTGGGGTTTTTTCCACGCGCATACGCATAGCCTTTATGCTTGGCGGGAGCTTCCTGCACGTAAGTAGAAGTTTGATAGATGGGAGTCATGATGGCGCCCGTGGTGGGGTCGGGCTCCTGGCCGGCGTGAATCGCCTTGGTACCGAATTTCATACGATTAAAAAATTTGCTGCAAGTAACAACAAAAACGGCTTAACTCTTTTTGCCGCCGCCGCCCAAACGATTGGGATTAGCAGAAAGAAATGATTTCCATCCGGAATACGACTTACCGGACGACAATGGACTGTTGCTTTGGTAGAAGTGACATACAGCAGCTGCAAGCCCATCGGTAGCATCGAGCTTTTCGGGCATGTCGGCATCGGGTATTTGCAACACACGCTGCAGCATGGCTGCCACTTGTTCTTTCGAAGCACTTCCGCTGCCTGTGATGCTCTGCTTGATTTTACGCGGAGCATATTCCATGACCGGTAACTTCCTGCTCAATGCCGCGGCTATCGCAACGCCTTGTGCGCGGCCCAACTTCAACATCGACTGCACATTTTTTCCGAAAAAGGGTGCTTCAATTGCAAGCTCATCCGGATGAAATCCGTCGATGAGTTCAATGCATCGTTCAAAAATTTTCTGAAGTTTCAAATGATGATCATCGATTTTATCAAGGCGCAGCACACCGATCGCGAGCAACTTCATTTGCTTTCCGTGCACCTCTATGAGGCCATATCCGAGAATGGTGGTACCCGGATCGATTCCCAAAATGATGCGCTCGTTGCTCAATTGCTCGTTTCTTTGATGCCGTAAATCTATGACAGTTCTACTCATCGCAACAGGCCTTCTCCTTCTTGTCTACGCAGGTTGGCTGCTTAGAATGATTGGCTGCTGGCACACTACCAATGCAATTCCGGTGGAAGCATTCTCATCAGAGCATCTTACCATCATTATTCCCTTCAGAAACGAAGAACATCAGCTACCTCGCCTGCTCCATTCGCTCGCTGCTCAGATGGCAGAAGCGCCGGGAGCAACTATCCTACTGGTAGATGATCATAGCACCGACGATTCCTCCACTATTGCTAAAACATTTGCAAGCGAAACCACGGGGGTGCTTTTTTTACAGCAACGCGAAACGTCGGGAAAAAAACAGGGAGTCGATTTGGCTTTGCAACACACCGGCTCCGAATGGATCGTGACACTCGACGCCGATATTGAGCCCTTACCCGGCTGGCTCAAACGCGTGGCTTCGTGGACCGCTTCCAATGCGAACGATTTGTTGATATTGCCGCTGCACATCGGGCCGGGCAACAACCTCATCGGCAAACTTCAGGAGGTTGAATTTGCCAGCGTCATGGGAGTTACAGGAGGTATGGCGATGATGGGAGAGCCTATTCTCTGCAACGGCGGCAACTTGTGTTTTCGTAGAGAAGCATATATGCGCGTGCGATCCACTCGCACAGACATGCACATACCCAGCGGCGACGATGTTTTCTTGCTGAATGCACTGAAGCCCGCTGGTAAGGTGGCATGGATTCATGATCCGCTAACGCGCGTTTTAACCGAACCACAGCGCACATGGGGTGGTTTCGCAAGGCAGCGGCTGCGCTGGATGGGTAAAACCGG
>JBJTRD010000052.1:0-6944 GCA_046075945.1 Flavobacteriales bacterium | reverse complement strand
CACGTTTAGTGGCTTGCCCCATGCATGACATAGATGCAAATAGGACGACGACAAAGGGAAAAAGAGTGTGCTTCATTAATGTGAAATGATGATGGGCTGGTTCCAGTGATTTGTTTCTGCAACGATTTGAAGAAGATACATCCCCGCGGGATACGCATCGGTTTGGATTCGATGAAGGTTCTTATTTGATGTGTTTTCGAAATGAACACACTGTCCGTTTATGTTGAACAGTTTTATTTCGCATGTATTGAAATTCGCCGGAAGCTGCACGAATAGGTGCGATTCAGATGGGTTGGGGTAGGCCAGAGGATGGATTGTTTCAATTGACTGAACCGACGAAGTGCTATCGCACTGAATGAACTCTGTTCCAGGTGATCCAAGCACACACCCTGCAAACCAAGCTTGGGGACTATTTACATTCTCCTCGGATGCATTCCATTCGAGGGTGTAGCCGCTAGCATTGGGTTCGGTAGGCCACGGGTTATTTGATTGATAGTATACCGAGAATTTGATTTTTTCTGTGGCATCGTATACACGAAGAAGCTCCCCTTCTGTACTTAAGTTAAAATCAAAATCACCCGAGCGATTTGCAACTTGCGGATGAATGCCATCAAAGATTGCCGTTGATTGACAGATAACCCATGATGCACCCGGAGCCAATACGATACCTGCAGGTACTGTATATTCATTGTTCCATTCAGAATCGCGCACTTTCCAGTTTGAAATATCAACGATGGTGTTGCTTGTGTTGCGCAATTCAATCCAGTCGCCGCTGTTGGTATTGGGAGAAGATTCATAATTGATTTCACTGATGACTATAACATCCATGCAGGGCATATAAGGAGCACCGGGCGAACCAAACATGCATCCTGCAAACCAGTTTTCTGCATCGGATGGATTCGTTGCACCAATGGAATACTCCAGCGTACGACCTCCTCCGTCTGCCACCATTGGCCAAGGCAAGGTGTCGAGATAACTTACTTCGCGAATGATGTCGTCGTGATAATTGAGCAGGCGAATGATGCCTCCACTTTGCGGAAGGGCGAAATCGAAATTCCCAATGACGTTGCTTACATCGGGATGTAGCGCCTGAAACGATTCCAAATCGTGAGCAACCACTAAATATTGATTGGGGGCAAGCAATGTCCCTGCAGGGAATTCGAAGCGCGGCATATTCACTCCATTGGTAAGCGACCAGCCGGTGAGGTTCACTGTGCCATTGCCACTGTTGTGCAATTCAATCCAGTCGCCTGTTGGATGTGTTGGTTCATCGTTGTAATTGATTTCGCTGATGTCGATTTTCAGTGGTTGTGGCAGGCCAATGAAATGCGCAGTTAGGATATCGTCTACTGAAAAATTGATGATGAGCGAATCGCTGTGCCAGGGGCTTTGCAACAGTGAATCGCTGAGCCAGTAATTAAAAACGTAGCCCGGGTTGGCAATGGCGGTTACTGTTACAGGAGCTCCGTTGAAATAGATGCCCGTCCATGGAAGTTCGTCAGGAATGATGGTGTTGATTTGGATAGTTCCTGCCTCGGGTGGATAGACATCAAGTGTAATTTCTTGTTGTGAAGCATATCCGAACTGATTCTGAATGTGGTTTCTAACTTGTGTTCCGCGGCAAGCGAGTTGATCGCGGAAGACATTGTGATTTTCATTGAACCAATTCATGTATCCCGGAATATTGTTGGGGTCGGCCCAACGCGCATAGTATGCGGGCATTTCGGGCAATACCATATTGTAGTGATATTGTTCGATGGCCAACAATCGGTCTGCTCTGTAAGAAGTATTCATTAAATCAGCAAAACGATTTACGAAATGCAACCGATAGGAATCTTGTTGCATCATATTGTACCATGCAGTAGTGAAAGGATTACCGTTGGTGTTGCCCATGAGCCACTCTATATGGTTGGTGTAACAATCGGTCCAAGAGTTGGGCGCCAGTCCCAATTCCAAATCTTGTATAGCGAAACGCCATTTGTAATCCGGTGCATCGGAGCGGTAGATCTTGATGTTGTTGTAAGGCCAGTCGACATTCGCCATAAAAGATTCTCCGATGATGTAATCGGTATAATTGTCTAAATCCAACAGCGAACTTATTTGAGAAATATAATCAGGTGAAGTGGCATCGAGTTGTGACATGTATCCCCAGTCATCCCAGTAATGCTGTGGGTCGCCTTCAACTGCGCGTAAAATCCCACCGTAGTAATAACTCAGTGAGAGAATGTCCATGCTATCCCGTGAAGCATTGTCTTGTATTTCAAATTTTTCGGCGTTGAATTTTTCTCGCAGCTCATACAAGCCATGATATTGTCCGTTTATATAAACAGTTACGGGGCGCCATCCCGAGAAATAGGTGTGATTTCCTTCGCACATCATACGCACTTGCGCAGCGTCTTTGTAGGGAAGAGCTAAGTACTGATTGCTGCCGTTGCGCAAATAAAAATCGCTGTATTGATTTCGATAGGGAACCGTTGGAATCACCTGATGTTCCATGGGGGCTTCACCAAAGATTCCGTCGGCAAGTTTTAACCGGAATGAGCGCTGTGGCTGGCTTCTACTGCCTCCGGCACCGCCGTCCATGATCATGCCCGTGTATTGCGACATGAGCAGGTTGTGTGCATCGGTGGAGTCGAAGTATTCGACGTAGCCCGATTTTAACCAATCGCTGAATGGATTGTCGAACATGCCTTCCGCTCCGTATAGATTTTCATTGGCGGTTGAAATTGAAAGAATGGGAGTGCTGTGGTCAGCGCCTATGAAGTAAGAAGCCACACCGGATGGACCGGGAATGTGATTCGCTTCGAATGCGCGCGCTTTTAAAACGGTGGTTGATTGAATTGAAATGGGCGATCCGCTGTAGAGGGCCGAGTTGGTTTGCGGTTCGCTGCCATCTGTAGTGTATCGAATAACTGAAAGAGGACCGTTCGGATTAAGAATAGACACGCTTTGTGCACCGAGGTAGAATCCTGGATTTACATTGAACGATGGTTGCAATGTGTAACCGGCTGCAGGCTCCGAATTGTTGTTGGTGCTTCCGGGCGTTGGAATGGCAAACAACACATCCAGTGAGCTTGCATCGGGAAAGCTACCTATGCTTGTGTTGAGCGACTGCAGGCTGATTTCCATGCTATCCTCTTGATTGCCCTCGGAATTGAACAGGTAGATGGTTTCTCCTGTGCCGGCAATGCTGAAGTTGGTGTGAAAGTAGGAGCCTGATGTGTTTTGGAATTCGAATGAAAGCTCGTTGGCTGCCGTTGTCGATAGCTGAATGTTGATGTAGTCGTAATAATTGGCTGCCGTAGCTGCAACGTCAAAGGCAATCGAGTCGATGGGGCCGGGTGTTACGCCGGCAGCAAGCAGATCTGCAGCACGATAAATCGTTTGCATGCGTGCGCCAAAGTACCAGTTGCCGTAGGGTGCAGGATAACAGGTGTTGCAGTTTTGTGCGTCGTTTTGGCCAACCACTACATCGTTGATGCGCAACACCGGTCGAAGGTTGGAAGTTTCACCGTATTGTGAATAGCATGCATAGTCGCCACCATCGGCATAAGATGAGACACTCGCTACATAATCAGTAGCTGTTTGATTAAAAATTGAATTGGATGTGTATCCGCCCGACCAGTACGAGCAGGTATTCAAGACAAGATTCGAAATACCATCCCATATGAAGGATTGTTGCGCGGGATGATTGTTCCAACCTGCTTGAGGAGTGAATGCTTCGGCATAGTTGAAGGTGATGGCGGGCGGAGAAGCATACCTGTTTTTGGAGCTGCAGAAAACAACCAGAAATTGACCGGGTTGTAACACGTAATGAGGAAACGTCCACATTCCCGATTGAGATGCATTATCGGAAAGACTGTATCCTGCCAGGTCTACTGCATCGGACCCTGCGTTATAGATTTCTATCCAGTCGCTCAATTCGCCGTCTTCATCGGTAATGGAAGAAGCATTTTTATTGCTGCCTTCATTGATAACTATTTGTGCGAAAACAGACTGACAATATGCAATGGTCAGCGCGAAAATTGATAGTTTGATTTTCATCAAGATAGTGGTTCGCGATTGTTGTTGGAACGCGAATAACAAATATAGTCCGAACCATAGTTGAATATAGGAATAGGATGTGGGTATTGTTATTTTTGCCGCCGCTTAGGCCCCGTAGTTTAATGGATAGAATGGAGGATTCCGGTTCCTCAGATAGGGGTTCGAATCCCTTCGGGGTCACATTAGAGTAAGGCCGCTTCAACAGCGGTCTTATTTTTTTAGGTTCGTACTTTATTCATCTTTATTTTGCAATCCATTAACCAAGACAAGGCATGCCACTCAACTCCGTATTCGGTTGGTTTATAAAAAAACGAATACACCAGATCGACCTCTTCATGAAGTATCCGGTCGAGGTGCAGGGAGAGTTGTTTCGCAACTTGATTGATGAAGCAGCGTTGACCCGTTTTGGTCTGGACCATGGTTTTTCATCGATCAAATCGGTAGACGATTTTAAGAAGGCGGTTCCTATTCGCAATTACGAAGCTTTCAAGCCTTATATCGAAATGTTGCGGGAGGGGCAACAGAATATTCTTTGGCCTTCCAAATTAAAATGGTTCGCCAAGAGCAGCGGCACCACCGATGCGAAGAGCAAGTTTATTCCGGTAACTACTGAGGCGCTCGAGCAATGCCATTACAAGGGTGGAAAGGATCTGCTTGCGTTGTATTACAGTCAAAAGCCGGATGCGCGGGTATACAGCGGAAAGCATCTTGTGCTCGGAGGATCATCGAAGATTAATCCATTCAATGACGAAGGATATACGGGTGATTTGTCGGCCATCATTATTCGCAATTTGCCGGTATGGGTGGAGATTATGCGCACACCCTCGCGCGACATTGCGTTGATGGATAATTGGGAGGAGAAAATTGAAATGATAGCACGCACCACCATGGATGAGGACATTTACATGATGGCGGGTGTCCCTTCGTGGACGCTTGTGCTGTTGAAGCGGATATTAGAACTGAAAGGTACCGAAAACATCAAAGAGGTTTGGCCTAACCTGGAGTTGTTCTGGCATGGTGGTGTAAGTTTTAAACCTTATCGCGATCAGTTTAGTAAACTGATTCCATCGTTGCAGATGAACTACGTGGAGACGTACAATGCTTCGGAAGGGTTCTTTGGAATTCAGGATCGCTTGAATGCAGATGATATGTTGTTGATGCTTGACTACGGCATTTTCTACGAGTTTATGCCTATGAGCGAATACGGCAAGGAGAATCCGAAAACGGTTAGTCTGAAAGATGTAGAAGTGGGACAGAACTACGCCATTATTATTAGTACCAACGGCGGACTTTGGCGCTATCTTATTGGTGATACCGTTCGATTTACATCGACATTCCCATTCCGAATTCAGGTCAGTGGTAGAACACGTCATTTCATCAATGCATTTGGAGAAGAGTTGATAGTCGATAATGCCGACGAAGCGATTCGGTGTGCATGTCTGGAAACCGGAGCTGCAGTGGTTGATTACACGGCTGCGCCGGTCTATATGTCGGAGAAGTCGAGTGGGGCGCATCAATGGTTGATTGAGTTTGAAAGAGAACCTGCAAGCATGCTGCATTTTGTGGAAGTGCTTGATCGTACATTGAAGGCGCTCAACACCGATTATGAAGCTAAGCGAGCATTCGATTTCATATTAAAAATGCCCGATGTTCGGTCTGTTCCTGCGGGGACTTTTTATAACTGGTTGCGAGAAAAGAGTAAGCTCGGAGGTCAGCATAAAGTGCCACGTTTGAGCAATGAGCGAATATTTGTCGAGGAGTTGTTGTCGCAAATGGAGCTTACCATCCGGAACACAGTTACCGCATGATACAGCGTGCGGTGGAGATATTTCTATGTACGCTGATTGCGTTCACCGGTGTAGCTCAATCGTCGTTTGAATTAATTTCAGAGGAGCGAGTTGAAGCCAATCGTTTTGTGGTGGATGAATTAGGTAATATGTACCTGATGAATACCACGGGAATTGTAAAGCGAAATGCTGTAGGTGGTGGAGTTTTCCGGACTTCTGACATGCAATGGGGAGAGTTTCACGACGTTGATACCACCGATCCTTTGCGACCATTCGTTCATTTTCCGTCAGCAGGTAAAGTGGTTTTTTTCGATAATACGCTGAGCGTGCAGGGTTCCCCTATTGATTTATTCGAACGTGGATTTGATAATGTCGAGCTTATGTGTGGCTCTAGAGGGGATGGATATTGGTTGTGGGATGCACGCAATTCGGAGATTATTCGGGTAGATCGAAGTTTCAATCAGATTGTTTCAAGCGGCAATTTGAGTATTCTCCTAAAATGTGAGGTACGTCCTCAGGCAATGATGGAGCGAGGTTCTTTTTTATTCTTGCTAAACAGCGATAATACGCTTCACGTATTCGATATGTTCGGTATGTGGAGAAAGAGTTTACCTGTAGGCGAAGTCCTCAATTGGTCGGCAAAGGATAGAGTTTTGTACTTGTATGGCAGTGACGGAAATATGAATATCGTTGACACCTTTTTCTGGCAACCCCAAGTGGTAGCATTACCCGTTATAGGAGGGTGGTATTCCTACCATGCGCCCTTGCTATATTGTCTTCGTGATGGTGTATTGAGCAAGTATAAACTTGTTGAAAATACAAGAAACTAACAATTGCATTTTGTGCGATTGAATTGTTTTACTTTCGAACCGTATTCTATTTTACCTACAACAGATCATGCATATTGCAATTGCCGGAAATATTGGTTCAGGGAAAACGACCTTAACCACCTTGCTAGCCAAGCATTATAAGTGGCAGCCTCATTTTGAAGAAGTGGATGACAATCCATACCTCATCGACTTTTACAAAGACATGCAACGTTGGTCCTTCAACGTGCAAGTGTGTTTCTTGAAGAGTCGCTTTCGTCAAATTATGGAGCTCAAAAAGAGTGGG
>JBJTRD010000051.1:0-3969 GCA_046075945.1 Flavobacteriales bacterium | reverse complement strand
ACTGAGTAATTTACCTTTTATACGTTAACCGCAAACCAACTTGCCTCTTATGGAATCCGTGGCTGAACTCGAACTTCAAGAAAGCATGACCTTACATACAGATGAACCTATTCTGAAAGAGAACCCGGATAGGTTTGTACTCTTCCCGATAGAACATCACGACATCTGGCATTTCTATAAGAAGAGCCAGGCGAATTTTTGGACGGCTGAAGAAATTGATCTGGAAGCCGACCTGGTAGACTGGAATACGAAGCTCACCAACGACGAGCGTCATTTCATTAAACATGTGCTCGCGTTTTTTGCGGCCAGTGATGGTATTGTGAACGAGAACCTCGCCGAGAACTTTGTACGTGAGGTGCAGTACACGGAAGCGAAATTTTTCTATGGTTTCCAAATAATGATGGAGAACATACACAGCGAAACTTATTCGCTGTTGATTGACACGTATATCAAAGACACTAAGGATAAGAACTATCTTTTTACGGCCATTGACACATTGGATTGCGTGCGCAAGAAGGCCGACTGGGCGCTGCGCTGGATTAAGAACGGTTCGTTTGCTGAACGTCTCGTAGCATTTGCTGCCGTAGAAGGGATTTTCTTCAGCGGATCATTCTGCAGCGTTTTCTGGTTGAAGAAGCGTGGCTTAATGCCGGGCTTGACCTTCTCCAACGAGCTCATCAGCCGCGACGAAGGATTGCATTGCGATTTTGCCTGTCTGTTGTACAACAAGCATATCATCAACAAACTCTCTAAGGAGCGTATCCAGGAGATTATTACCAATGCGGTTGAAATCGAGAAGGAGTTCATCATCGATGCTCTTCCGGTGAAGTTGATTGGGATGAACAGTGACTTGATGGCGCAGTACATCGAGTTTGTTGCAGATCGTCTGTTAGCAGAATTGGGCAACAGCCGTGTATACCATAAGACAAACCCTTTTGATTTCATGGAAATGATTTCACTGCAGGGTAAAACAAACTTCTTCGAGAAGCGTGTGGGCGATTATCAGAAGGCGGGTGTGATGGCCGATAAGGACAAGCAGACATTCTCGCTCGACGAAGATTTTTAAGTTTAGATGAAGCTCTCTTACTTAAAAAAACGAGAGCATACAAAATAAGTTTTCACATTTTATCGATGTGAATAATTACACCGGGATTCTTAAAAACAACACCCGTTGATTTTTTGAGAATTCAATACCTAAACACGTTTATTGCACTCTCGTTTCGGAGCAGCGGCTTGAAGTATCAAACTGTTGTGTATGAGCGAAAGTCTTCTTTCGAAAGAAAGGAGAGTTAACCAAGCCCGCTAAATAATGGGCGCCGAATGGAAACGGGAATCCACTCGGCTGAAATTGGAAATCCCGGCCAACCACAATTCAAAAAAAACTAGCTATATGTTCGTTGTAAAAAGAGATGGTCACAAGGAAACGGTGAAGTTCGACAAGATCACCGCCCGCATTGCCAAGCTTTGCTATGGATTGAACCCCATCGTAGACTCTGTAAAGGTTGCCATGAAGGTAATCGAAGGTGTGTACGATGGTGTCACCACCAGTGAGCTCGACAATTTGGCGGCCGAGATTGCGGCAACCAATACGGCCACACATCCCGATTATGCGTTGCTTGCATCACGCATTGCCGTGAGTAACCTGCACAAGAATACCAAGAAGTCGTTCAGTCAGGTAATGACCGATTTGTACTATTATGTTGATCCGAAGACCGGCGCAAATGCAGGTCTTATTGCCGATGACGTGTACAAGGTGATTATTGATAACGCACCGATACTCGATAGCACGATCATTTACGATCGTGATTTCAATTTCGATTATTTCGGATTTAAAACGCTTGAGCGTTCGTATCTCTTGAAGATTAATGCTAAGGTGGCCGAGCGTCCGCAGCAGTTGTTTATGCGTGTGGCAGTTGGTATTCACAAAGAAGATATCGCCGAGGCTATCAAAACATACAACATGCTCAGTGAAGGCTGGTTTACACATGCCACACCGACCCTGTTCAATGCAGGTACTCCAAAGCCTCAAATGAGCTCCTGCTTCTTGCTGCAAATGCAGAGCGATAGCATCGAAGGTATTTACAACACACTGAAGCAAACCGCACTCATTTCACAAAGCGCCGGTGGTATCGGCCTGAGCATTCACAACGTGCGTGCAAAGGGTTCATACATCAAAGGGACCAACGGAACCAGTAACGGTATTGTGCCAATGCTGAAGGTGTTCAACGATACAGCCCGCTATGTCGATCAGGGTGGTGGTAAGCGCAAAGGCTCTTTTGCCATCTACCTCGAGCCATGGCACGCGGATGTGTATGATTTCCTCGATTTGAAAAAGAATCACGGTAAGGAAGAGGCGCGCGCCCGCGATTTGTTCTATGCGCTGTGGATTCCCGACTTGTTCATGAAGCGTGTGAAGGAAGATGGCGAGTGGACGTTGATGTGTCCCAACGAATGCCCCGGATTGTCTGATACCTGGGGTAATGAGTTCGAGGCACTATACACGAAGTACGAAACTGAAGGAAAGGGTCGTCAAACCATCAAGGCGCAAGACCTGTGGTTCAAGATTCTTGAATCTCAAATTGAGACAGGCACGCCCTATATGCTCTATAAGGATGCCGCCAACAGCAAGAGCAATCAGAAGAATTTGGGAACCATCAAGAGTTCTAATCTCTGCACCGAAATCATGGAGTATACTGCTCCCGATGAAATTGCGGTGTGTAACCTGGGTTCTATTGCCCTGCCGAAGTTTGTTAAGGACGGCAAGTTTGATCACCACAAACTTTTTGATGTAGCCTACCAGCTCACGGTGAATCTGAATAAGATTATCGACGGCAATTACTATCCGGTACCTGAGACCAAGAAGAGCAACATGCGCCATCGTCCGATTGGTATCGGTGTGCAAGGATTGGCAGACGCGTTCATTTTGATGCGTTATCCGTTCGATAGTAACGAAGCCCGTCAGATGAACAAGGAAGTATTTGAGACCATCTATTATGCTGCAGCAACCGCATCGAAAGATTTGGCGAAGGTAGATGGTGCATATGAAACATTTGCCGGTTCGCCTGCAAGCCAGGGCATTCTCCAATTCGATATGTGGGATGTTGAGCCTACCTCTCGCTGGGAATGGGATGTGCTGAAGGATGAAATCAAGACCCACGGAATGCGCAATTCGCTCTTGTTGGCGCCTATGCCAACGGCTAGCACAGCACAGATTCTGGGCAACAACGAATGTTTCGAGCCGTACACTAGCAATATTTACACGCGTCGTGTGCTGGCCGGTGAGTATATCATTGTAAACAAGCATTTGTTGCGCGACCTGGTGAATCTTGGTTTGTGGAATGAAGATTTGAAGAACAAGCTCATCTCGGCCAATGGTTCTGTTCAGAATATCGAAGAGATACCTGCCAATTTGAAGGCGTTGTACAAAACTGCCTGGGAACTTTCACAGAAGGCGATTATTGAAATGGCTGCCGATCGCGGAGCGTACATCTGCCAGAGCCAGTCGCTCAATGTGTTCATGGAAAATCCGAATTTCGGTAAGCTTTCATCGATGCACTTCTACGCATGGGAACGCGGTTTGAAAACCGGTATGTACTACTTGCGCACGAAGGCCGCCACCGATGCGATCAAGTTTACCGTCGATAAGAAATACAAAACAGAAACTATTCCGGCACAGGCTGAATCGGCCATGGCTATTGCTACTGCAGCGGCTTATGCAGTAGAACCTGCCATGGTAGAGCCACAAGCAGCCCAAATGACCATCGACATGTCGGCATCGGCAGGAATGAGTGCAGAGGAAATCGCCCGCAACCAGGCGGCTATTTCATGCTCGCTCGACAATCCTGATTCATGCGAAATGTGCAGTGGTTAGAAATCGGAAGTTGCACGAGTGAAACCGTGAACTGAAGTTCATTTGCGCGATTATCGGTTGATTTATGATCTACCCCGGAGGAAACTCCGGGGTTTTTT
>JBJTRD010000050.1:0-5745 GCA_046075945.1 Flavobacteriales bacterium | reverse complement strand
TTGCGCATTTTTCCACTCTTCTGGCTATCGACCATTGCGTCCATACTTGTGATGCACGGTGGGCAATGCAGTGTTCAATCCATCCTTTTAAATTTAACAGGGCTCTTTGGTTTTGTTGCCTGGAACAAAGGGTTGGCCGTTGGTTCGTGGTCTATTGGTAATGAACTCGTATTCTATTGCATCTTTCCAATACTCGTCATTCTTCGCTATCGCAGCAAGTTGTGGTTTTATGCGATGGTTCTTTTCTTTTTAATCCTTTACATCTATTTCGCATACTTCCTCATCGATATCAACTCCAGCAATGCAGAGGGCGAACAAAATCATCTTTACATGAACCCTCTCAATCAGGCCTTTCTTTTTGTGGGAGGTTATATGATAGGTGTATGGATGGAAAAAATTCAGTTGGTGACGTGGAAAGCCGTGCTGCTTATTGCAATTGGATTAACGCTGTTCACCTTCTGGCCGGAGTCGGGAGAGCGCATTCGGCTTCTCGGTGGCAATAGCCGATTGGTGCTTACCATCAGTAGTTTTTTGATATGCATCGGCTTCTACAAATTCAGCATGGTTCTTCCAAAGATTGTGAGCTGGCCTTTGAGTACGTTGGGAGAAATAAGTTACTCGGTGTATATGTTGCACGCCGTTGTGCACCGCGTCATCCTCTACCCGATTGAATATGTGCGCGCCCATTTCTTCGCGGTACCGGAAAGCATCCGATTTATGCTCGCCATACTTCTTACACTCTCCATTAGTTATCTGGTTTATCACACCTATGAAAAATTCTTCATACGTCTGGGCAAGAATAAAAAAACAACCATCACAACGTAACTTTTGTCACCAAACGATATCAATAAGAGCTCGTAGTTTAGCCACCACTATTTCATTCTATGAAGAATTTACTTTCCAGTTTATTGATGATGTTGGTGTTCTCCTGCACTCAACATTCTCAGAACACACAAGCCGTTCAACTGTTGCCTGCCAATGAATTTGAAGGCGCGCTGAAATCGACCTCAAGTGCATCAATTATCGATGTTCGGACACCTGAAGAATTTAGAGGCGGGCATTTGAATGAAGCCGTCAATTTCAATATTTACGATGCCGATTTCGATACGCGTATTGGCAAGATCGACAGAAATTCGCCCGTATTCGTGTATTGCAAAGCCGGAGGACGCAGCGCTGAAGCAGCAGAAAGAATGAAAAATATGGGATTCTCTTCCATCTATGATTTGGAAGGCGGCTACATGGCATGGAAAGCGGCAGGCATGGAAACCACCGCATCAGAAACAATCGCTATCGAAAAATTTACGTTAGCCGATTTTGAGAAACTAGTTCAATCGCAAACACTCGTTCTTATCGACTATTACGCACCTTGGTGTGGGCCTTGTAAAAAAATGGAACCCATACTCAGCAAATTAGCTTCTGAATATGAAGGAAGAGTGCAAATCGTGCGCATCAATGTGGATGAAGCAGCGAATGTGGTGACGCAACAAAAAATTGAAAATATCCCGGTCGTATCTACCTTCAAGAGTGGTTCTGAAATAAAACGCGCGATCGGATTTCAGGATGAGGCAGCATTGCGCGCGATGATTGAGGAACTGCTACGTTGAAATATCGTTTTCATTCACCCCAAGGGCGAAGTATCTTCGCACAGTGAAATCGATTTACTCCGAAAATTTCCGATTGGGTATTCTGGGTGGCGGTCAACTGGGCCGCATGTTTATTCAGGAAGCCGTGAATTACGACGCACGTATTGCCATTCTGGATCCTTCACACGATGCTCCATGCGCCACGCTTTGCCACGAGTTTGTGTGCGGTTCATTCCAAGATTTTGATACCGTTGTTGCGTTCGGAAAAGACAAGGATGTTTTGACGGTAGAAATAGAACATGTAAACGTTGACGCGCTGACAGTGCTCGAGCAACAAGGCGTGCAAGTTTATCCGCGGCCATCCTTTTTGCGCATGGTGCAGGACAAAGGATTGCAAAAAGAATTTTACACCGCGCAAAACATTCCAACAGCGCCCTATCGCCTCATTGAAAACCTCGGTGAAATCGACGCAGCAAGCCAGCGTTTTCCATTCGTGTTAAAATCGAGAACAGGCGGTTACGACGGTAAAGGCGTGCAAATTATTCGCACAGCCGATGATCTTTCCAACTCATTTGCCGGGCCCTGTGTGGCAGAGGAAATGATTGATTTTTCGAAAGAGCTTTCCATCATCATAGCCCGAAACCAACAGGGAGAAATGCGCACATTTCCGCTGGTCGAAATGGAGTTCAACCCAGAGGCCAACCTGGTGGAATTTCTGTTTAGTCCGGCGCAGGTCTCATCATCCATCGAAGCACAAGCCCAAACCATCGCCCGCACCATCGTTGAATCATCTGATTTTGTGGGACTTCTGGCAATCGAAATCTTTCTGACGAAAGATGGCCATTTATTGGTGAATGAAATGGCGCCACGCCCTCACAACAGCGGTCACCATACCATTGAGGCCTGCACAACTTCGCAGTACGAACAGCACCTGCGTGCTATTGCGTCACTTCCATTGGGAGACACCCGCCTCATTGAACCGGCCGTCATGGTAAACCTTCTGGGTGAAGCCGGGCATGACGGCCCCGTAAAATATCAAGGCCTAGAGGAAGCCCTGGCTCTGCCCGGTGTGCACGTCCACCTCTACGGGAAGGCACGCACCAAGCCCTTTCGAAAAATGGGGCATATAACAGTAACGGCCCCCGATTTAACGACTGCTCAGCAGCGTGCGCGCGAAGTTCTTCGCCTGGTGAAGGTGTTGAGTTGTTGAACAATCGTGAACAAAACACCCGCAATTCTGCTGCCTGTCGGTGCATGCCTGCGTTAAATTCGTGGCATGAAGCAGTACCACGAACTATTGCAGCATTTGCTCGATACAGGAGCAAAAAAAAGCGACCGCACCGGAACCGGAACACTCAGTGTTTTCGGTTATCAAATGCGTTTCAATTTGCAGGAAGGATTTCCACTTCTCACTACAAAAAAGCTGCACACCAAATCCATCATTCATGAACTCCTTTGGTTTCTGAAAGGCGATACGAACATCGCTTACCTCAAGGAAAACGGCGTTTCGATTTGGGATGAATGGGCTGATGCCGAAGGAAACCTTGGGCCCGTGTATGGCTATCAGTGGCGCTCGTGGCCCAATCCCGACGGCACACACACCGATCAAATTTCGAAACTGATCGAAGGGCTGAAAAAAAATCCCGATGGTCGGAGGCACATTGTGAGTGCCTGGAATCCGTCGTTCATCGATCAGATGGCCCTTCCACCGTGCCACTGTCTTTTTCAGTTTTATGTGGCCGAAGGAAAGTTGTCGTGTCAATTGTACCAGCGCAGTTGTGATACCTTTTTAGGCGTTCCCTTCAACATTGCAAGCTACGCTCTCCTCACGCTTATGGTTGCGCAGGTTTGTGACCTTCAACCCGGCGAATTTGTATGGACCGGAGGCGACGTTCACTTGTACTCGAACCACACAGAACAGGCGCAACTTCAGCTCACGCGCGATTTTCGCACGCTGCCTACGCTGCAAATCAATCCGGAAGTAAAAGACATTTTTGCTTTCCGATATGAAGACTTCACGTTGCTCAACTACGATCCGCATCCGCACATAAAAGCTGCTGTTGCCGTGTAAGTATGAACGAATCCAATCAACAAACGGAAGTCTCCATGCGCGTCATTCTAATTGCTGCCATTGGAAAAAACAACGAGCTCGGTCGCAACAACGATTTGATGTGGCGCTTGCGCAGCGACATGGATTTTTTCAAACGAGCAACTACCGGACATTGGGTAATTATGGGGCGCAAAAGCTGGGAGAGCTTGCCTGCCAAATACAGACCGTTACCCAATCGTGAAAATGTGGTTATTACGCGAGATAGTTCGTATACCGCTGATGGAGCGCATGTATTCGGGAATCTTCAAGATGCATTGAATGCAGCAAAAGATGCCAAAGCGACCGTTGCATTCATCATAGGAGGAGGACAGATATATTCGCAAGCATTGCATTCAAACCGCATAAATGAATTGTATCTCACGCATGTGGAAGCAGCGTTTTCTGATGCCGATGTATTCTTTCCGACCATAGACAACACCATGTGGAATAGGCAGTTGCTGGAATCGTTTGAAGCCGATGAACGAAATGAATATGGAGGCAGCATTTATCATTACCGCAAAAAATGACCTTCGTTTAAACCTTTGAATCATGTATCGGTCTATTGGCTGAAACTTCATAATTTTAGATCATGAAAAACAAACTTTTCATTTCCATTGTTGCTTGTTTCCTTATCGTACAAGCTTCATCCTGTCGCAAGGAAAGACGCGACACGCTGGGTTCTTCTATCTCGACTGACAACAGCACAGCCGAGAACATGTTTTCGGATATGTTCAAAGTGGTAGACGATGTGTCGTCGAATACTGCTGGCATTCGCGAAGAAAACATCGGCTGTATTGATACGCTGATTGTGGATACGCTTAGTAATCCGAAAACCATCCTGATTGATTTCGGCGACGATGCATGCGCGGGCAATGATGGCCGCACCCGCACGGGTATATTGCACATCACCTACACCGGGCGTTATCGGGAGCCGGGCACTGTGATTACGATTACACCCGAAAATTACCGGGTCAATAACCACCTCGTCGAAGGTCAGAAGACTATTGCGAATATGGGGTTCAATGCCAACGGTCAGTTGTATTATACCATCACTGCCAATGGCACAGTGACAGAACCATCTAATGCATGGACCATCAGCTGGTCGGCCAACCGCACGCGCACATGGGTTGAAGGCCAAGACACGCCCAGCCGATTGGATGATGTATATGAAATTACCGGTGGATCAACCGGCGTAAACCGCAACGGAGTTAACTACACCAGCACCATCACCGCACCCCTGCGCGCTGAGTTCACTTGCGCTTGGATTGTAAGTGGTCAAGTGACCATTGAGCCGGAAGATTACGCCACACGCTACATTGATTTTGGCAATGGAGAGTGCAACAACGGATTTACCGTGACAGTGAATGGTGAAACCTATCAATTGGGTTCCGACTAAAGCGTATGAGTTCTTTTTTCGCTGATGGTATTCTGCACATAACCGATTTCGAAGGGTATGATCATATGCTCTTCCTATTGGCACTCTGCGCACCTTTCACCTATCGCGAATGGAAGCAGGTAATTTGGCTTGCAACAGCATTCACGGTGGGGCACAGCATCAGTCTGGCATTAGCGGCCACCGATGCTGTGCACTTTTCATCATCGCTCATTGAGTTCTGCATACCCATTACCATCCTGCTTACAGCCGGTTACCACTTCATCGATAAACAATCAGGCACATTTGTGCGCCCAATCAGCTACGTGATTACGTGCCTCTTTGGTATCATACACGGACTTGGTTTTTCCGGCTATTTCCGTATGATTTCGACGGAAGGAGAATCCTTTATTTCACAGCTCTTCATGTTCAACTTGGGCGTTGAAGTTGGGCAGCTGGTAATAATCGCGGCAATACTGAGCGTGGTTGCAATACTGCACACTTTAATACCGGCGGTTTCAACGCATTTGAAAAAAATTATCGCGCTGCCAACCATCGCACTTGCCATTTGGCTGGCAATCGAAAAGTGGCCTTTTTGATAGCGATCCGATTTACCTTTGTGCAAATCCAATTGATTGAAGCGCATTTTCATCTTTCCCATTCGTTTGTATCAGCGCTATCTATCGCCGCTGCTCGGAAAG
>JBJTRD010000049.1:0-9758 GCA_046075945.1 Flavobacteriales bacterium | reverse complement strand
TGTGAAGGTGGTTCCAAAATCGCCCCAGCCTCCGTTGTATCAGGATGTATTTGGCCACACGATTATTGAGCTGGCCGAGAAGAATGAGAAGATTGTGGGTGTTACGCCCGCAATGCCATCCGGTTGTTCGCTGAAGTTTATGATGGAAGCCATGCCCGACCGCGCATTCGATGTGGGTATTGCAGAGCAACATGCAGTGACATTCAGCGCCGGAATGGCTACACAAGGTTTGGTTCCTTTTTGCAACATCTATAGCTCCTTCATGCAACGTGCCTACGATCAAGTAGTCCACGATGTTGCTCTTCAGAAACTGCATGTTGTTTTCTGTCTCGACAGGGGCGGTGTTGTGGGTGCTGATGGGCCAACACACCATGGAGCTTATGACTTGGCTTACATGCGTTCTATTCCGAACATGATTGTGGCTTCGCCGATGAATGAAAGCGAACTGCGCAATATGATGTACACCGCGCAATACGAAAACTACGGGCCGTTCTCAATTCGATATCCACGTGGAAACGGTGTTATGACCGAATGGAAAACACCGTTTCAACACATAAAGCCGGGCACAGGCCGCAAGGTTCGTTCAGGTTCTGACATTGCAATTTTGAGCATCGGCCCTATGGGCAATAACGCTCTTCAAGCCTGTGAACAGCTCGAACAAAAAGGAATAAGCGCGGCGTTGTACGACATGCGATTTGTAAAGCCAATCGATGAGCTTCTGTTGCATGAAGTATTTGGGAAGTTCAAACATGTCATTACAATCGAAGATGGTTGTCTTCAAGGTGGAATGGGCAGTGCAGTGCTGGAGTTCATGGTCGATAATGGATATCAGTCGCAAGTGAAGCGCTTGGGAATTCCGGATCGCCTTGTTGAGCACGGCACTCAAGACGAGTTGTATGCGGAATGTCATTATGATGCAGCCGCTATGGTAAACGCAGCGGAAGAAATGTTGCGCGAATCAATCGTTGAACGCCGCACCGCATAAGGTTTATCTTCGTGGCATGGATGAGATTGTAAACAAGGTTGCTGCCAGCGGAATTGTCACTATTGATCTAGAAGAGCACTTTCCTTCAGGAGAGCGTGCATCCATTGATTTGGCCGCCCAGCTCTGGCAGGGAATCGCCTTACGGGAAAAGGATTTTCGCAATTGGATCTCTACTCACGATTGGAATCAATACACAGGAAAACATGTAGCTGTATTTTGTTCGGTTGATGCAATTATACCCGCGTGGGCTTTTATGCTTGTGTCTTCAGCGCTGAGTGAGGTGGCAACTACGATTGTTTTTGGAAGTACCCGGACGCTCGAAGAAATACTATTTCGAAACGCGATAAATGAGATGGATATAGAATCCTATCGCGATAAACGCTGTGTCATTAAAGGGTGCAGCAATTTACCCGTTCCGCAATCTGCCTATGCTGATTTGGTTGTAAAACTTCGCCCTGTCGTGCGAAGTATCATGTTCGGTGAGCCATGCAGCACGGTGCCGGTCTTTAAGCGCGGTTAGTAAGCGCGCTCATTTCTTCCTTGCATGTAATTGATAAACGCGCGATTCACAACGCGGTGTCCACCCGGTGTCGGGTAGTTTCCTGTGAAGTACCAATCGCCTGTATGCGCGGGGCATGCTTGATGAAGCCCTTCAATGGTTTGAAAGATTACTTCTACTTCTGCTTGTATTCCTGAAGGAGTAACAAGTTGCGCGATTTTATGCGCGATTTGTTCTGCGGAAAATGGAGTGTAGATAGCCTTCACGCAATTGCGTTGCTCCGGTTTCGGAACGTTTTCCATCGCCAGGCATTCTTGCAGAACAGTTGAAGTGATTTCGTCGTAGGTTCCCTTTTCTCTATGCAACGCGATGGCTGCCTGGAAGGCAATGAAGTCGCCGAGTTTAGCCATATCAATACCGTAGCAGTCGGGATAGCGAATTTGAGGCGCCGATGAAACGATGATAATTTTTTTCGGGCTGAGTCGGTCGAGCATTTTGATGATCGAACGTTTCAGTGTCGTGCCCCGAACAATGGAATCATCAATCACAACAAGCGAGTCAACGCCGCGCTTTACCGCGCCGTGCGTGGTGTCGTACACATGCGCCACCATTTCATCGCGTGCACTGTCTTGTGTAATGAACGTGCGCAATTTGACATCCTTGATAGCGATTTTCTCAAGCCGTGCACGTTTGCGAATAATCCGTTCGATAGCCTCGATCGACGGGTTGTTTCCAAGCGCTTTTATCTCTTGAATCTTAACGTCGTTGAGGTGATCTTCGAGTGCTTTCATCATTCCGTAGAATGCGATTTCTGCGGTATTCGGGATGAATGAAAAGACGGTATTATCCAAATCGTAGTTTACCGATTTGAGAATATGCGGAACAACATTTTTTCCCAACGCCTGGCGCTCGGTGTAGATAGCTTCGTCGTTGCCGCGCGAGAAATAAATACGCTCGAACGAACACGACTTTTTATCGCGTGCATCGATGATGGGCTTTACTGCGGCCTCACCATTTTTCTTGATGATGAACGCATGGCCGGGCAGTAGCTCATGTATGTCGGTCAGTGAAGCATTGAAGGCGGCCTGAATGGGCGGCCTTTCAGAGGCAACTACTGCAATCTCTTCGTTTTCGTACCAATATGCAGGTCGAATGCCTGAAGGGTCGCGCAGAACAAACGCATCTCCGTGTCCGATGAGGCCCGCTATGGCGAAGCCACCATCAAAATCGCGCGTTGCGCGCGTGAGCATTCGCTGAACATCGAGATTCTCCGAAATGAGTTCTGTTATCTTTTTGTTGTCGTGTCCTTCTTGTTTAAATCGATCAAATTGAAGTTGGTTTTCTTCATCGAGAAAGTGACCAATCTTTTCCATGACCGTAACGGTATCTGCTTTTTGCTTCGGGTGCTGCCCGAGGTCGATAAGCAACTGGAAAAGCTCATCTACGTTGGTGAGGTTGAAGTTACCGGCAACGACCAGGTTGCGTGTCATCCAGTTGTTTTCACGCAGAAAGGGATGGCAGTTTTCGATACTGTTGCCGCCATAAGTGCCATAGCGTAAATGACCAAGAAAGAGCTCACCCGTGAATGCAAAGTTTTCTTTGAGGTATTGGGTGTCGCTGAGTTTGTCGGGACGCGAGCGTTCGAGTTCTTCGAATCGCGACATCACTTTTGAGAACAGTTCACGGATGGGCTGAGGATCATTGCTGCGCACGCGACTGATGTAGCGCTTGCCGGGCGCCATATCGATTTTAATGTTGGCAATGCCAGCGCCATCTTGTCCGCGATTGTGTTGCTTTTCCATCAACAAATACATTTTGTTGAGGCCGTAAAAAGCAGTTCCGTATTTCTCGGCGTAATACTGAAGAGGTTTCTTCAGTCGGAGGAGTGCGATACCGCACTCGTGCTTGAGCTGATCACTCATGTTGCGCGCACCAATCGAAATGAGAATCGAGGGGCTAAAGAGCAAGCAAAAATAAGCCTTGATGAGCGCGAATGGAAAAGCGGGTATTGGCTTTTATCGGATAAACGTCAATTTGCGCACTTCATCTGCTGTTCCGAGTGGTGTTGATACATACACCAGATAAACACCGGTAGCAGGTTTAGAACCGTCAGAAAGTTGTCCGTTCCATACAGCACGCCCTCCTTCACTTTCTGTTTCAAACAAAATATTCCCTTGAATGTCGGTAATCTTCACGCTGGTGTTGTAGGCAAGTCCATCTATGGTGATGTTGCCATCGTAATCGGGGCGCACGGGATTGGGAAATACGCGCACATTCGACATCTCGTTATCGAAATTGGTGGCCGTTGAGAAAAAGCCAACGACTCCATTTTCGGTGGCAAAGAAAACCTCGCCGTTGGAGTGGTTGATACCGATATCGTACACCGTGTTCGAAGGCAAAGGGCAGTTTTCTTCGGTGAAATGATACACATCGCGCAATCCGTCATCGCTCAGCAGATATACACCACTGCTTTTTGTTCCAATCCATTTACGGTTACTTCCATCGATTTCTATGCAGTTGATGGCTTCTGTTTCAAGCAGTATTTGCGTATTTCCTTCTTGTTGAATGAGGATTTGTTCGGAATCGAAATTTCCTTCTTCGAAGATAGCGCCGGGGTTGTAAAAGATGGAAAGCCCCGCAGCGGTTCCAACCCACACCTCGCCATCGAGATCTTCTTCCATGCAGAGCACATCTTTCGACGGTAACTTACCGTTGCCCTCGATATCGGTAAGTAGTTTGAAGTTGTCGTCGCTGAATACATCGAGCGTTCCATTGTTATTAAGAACGAGAAGTCCACGGCCAATGACATTTGCCCAAATGAAACCATTTTCAGAAATCAGCAGGTCGGCCACCTTTTCATCATCACCTATCACCGAACCAAAATTATAGTCGTAGAAATTGCCTTCCCGATCCATTGCATGCAACGCGCGTTTGGTATATCCATTCGTGCACCACAGCACCCCTTCGTCGGAAAATGTTACTCCTCCGACAGCGATTCGCTGGTATTGTGTGGTTATCCCATCGGCATCAGGCCCGGTTGTGGCGCTGCCATTCATGGGAATAAGACGTCTATTGGGGATATCAATTTTCAACAACCCCTCTTCCCACGATGCCGCGTAAACATTCGAGTTGTCGATGGGGTCTACGGCGAAATCCATGAAGTCCATCACATACTGATTGGAGTTGTTGAAGTGCAACCCTGCACTTTGCATGGTGTCGGCGGATATTGCAATCCAGCGATCATCCACAAAGGCAGAGACTCCATCAGAGTTGAAGTTGTTGCCCCAGTCGGCACGCACTCCGCCGTGTGCAATCCAGATGTTGTTGTTGTATGCAGTGATGCGTCTGCAGTCGTCGGAACTCGGGCCTTCCGGACTGATAAGGATGTCTTCAAAGCCGAAAGGGTCTTTGGAAAGCATGAGCCCACTAAACTTGTCGGCCGCCCAGGCATAGCCGTTAAAGTCGATCAGCGAATTGAAGGTGTGCAGCAATCTGTCGGCAACCATCGAAATAACAATGCGTGAATTGAGATTGTTGTGGCTATACCAATAAGCGTAATTACCCGAAACAGTGAACCATTCGCCGTTACTCCAGAGTTGATTGATGTGGAAATTGTCGAGCGGAAATCGAGCCACCCATTCGTTCGCATTAATGTCTTTACTCCAAACCGTATCGCTTGCTTCGGCAGGAATGGCCAGCACCATTTGATTGTCGAAGAATTCGATGTGTGTTGGCGGATTATTGCCGGGTATATCGGTGAGCGTTGTCCAGTTTTCGAAGTTGGATAAAAAGGTGTTGTTCACATCGGCGGTGCGCAAGCCTTGCTCGGTAGCGGCGTAAATAGTTTGTCCGTTAATAGCGATATCACGCACTCGCAAGGCCTCTCCCGATGTGCCGATGAAATATGTTTCTTTAATCTCTTTTCCGGGCACATCAACTACAACAACACCGAAGCCGGTGCTCAGGAAAACACGATCGCCGTATGGATAAATGTCGTAAATGGTTTTATCGCCTATAAGCGTGCTGAACTTGATAAAGGGAATGTTATACACGAACTTGTCGTTGAACAGATCGACGTTGCCATTGCTGTATCCAACCACGATGAATCGGGAAACCGGATCATATTCGATGGCGCTTATGCCGACGTCGCTCAGTTTATTGGTTTTATTGTAGCGGTTAATCTCTCCTGTGAATTGATCGTAGGAGAAAACGGAGTTTAGGGAGGCGGCATAAATGAAATTATTGGCCGCACATACATCGATGCATTGGTTAAAGGGAAAATGATCGCGCCATGTGCCGATGCTATACTGCGACCAACCAACCAAAGAAGCAATCAGCAGAGAAAGAGTCAGGAGTTTTTTCATAATGATTTGGGCGCGCATGAAACGTCGAAATTATCGGTTTCGTATGAGGCTGCAAAAAAAGCGATTAATGATTAAACGCATTCCAGCCCTGAGCGCGAAGTGTAATGTTTTCTCCGCTGCGGGTAATCATTCGGCAGCCCATAGCATCGGCTGTGGCATGACCGATAACCGTAAGGCTGGGATTTCCTTTAATCTTATCATAATCAGCCGGCTTAATGGTAAATAACAACTCGTAGTCTTCACCTCCGTTGAGCGCGCAAGTGGTGAAATCGAGGTTGAATTCTTTAGCGGCTTCAATTGTTTTGGGCGACACCGGGATTTTTTCTTCGTACAAATCAAAACCGACCGCACTGTTTTCTGCCAGATGAATGATTTCCGAGGCAAGGCCATCGGATATGTCGATCATGGAGGTGGGGCGCACATCCAGGGATTGGAGCAGGCCATGCACATCGCGCCTCGCCTCCGGTTTCAGTTGTCGTTCGAGAATGTAGTCGTAACCTTCTAATTGGGGTTGTGCACTCGGAGCCGATTGAAACACGGCTTTTTCGCGCTCCAGCACTTGAAGACCCATATAAGCACCGCCTAAGTCGCCGGTAACCACTAGTAAATCATTCTCCCGCGCACCGGAGCGTGTGGCGATGTTCTCTTCTTTTTCGTAACCGATGGCGGTAATCGATATGACGAGCCCACTGCGACTGCTGGTCGTGTCGCCACCTACGAGATCAACACCATAATGTGCACACGCCATAAGCATACCGGCGTATAATTCATCGATGGCTTCAAGAGAGAAGCGATTACTGATGGCAATGCTGACCACTATCTGATGGGGAACAGCATTCATAGCGCAGATATCACTCAGATTCACCACCACGCTTTTATAGCCGAGGTGCTTCAGTGGCACATACGACAAATCAAAATGAACACCTTCGATGAGCATGTCGGTTGATACCAGGCATTTTTCATGTTCAGGTGGACTGAGTATAGCCGCATCGTCACCGACTCCTTTCAGAGATGTTTTGTTTTGAAGCAGAATCTGGTCGGTAAGGTGATGGATTAATCCGAATTCGCCAAGGGCTGAAATTTCCGTGCGGTTCTCGTTTGTCATGGTGGATTGTGGGGCGGCAAATGTCGCGGTTTTTTTGCTAACCACAGAGAGGAAAGAGAACACAGAGAATTTTTAAAACTCTGTGCCCTCCATCTTCTCTGTGGTTAATTGAATTTCAACTCGTCCGTGTTGTTCCCTACAATCCTACTCCCTATAATCCTACTCGGATATCCTTCACCGAGAGCTGCAACGTTGTTTTTCCATTCCAGGTGTTTTCATCGATAGCAAAGAGGATATCGACCGGTTCATTGTTTTTGAGAATGTCGACCCAGTCGCCGAGATTGAATCCAATACCGTCGAAAATGAGATTCGGAGTATGTTCTTGATGTACATGAAGTTTGAGGTGGCTTCCATCGCCCACAGCCTTGGTATATCGGGCGTTTTTGACATTGCGTGCAAGAAATACCGGGCTTAGGTTTTCAGGACCAAATGGTTCGAATTGTTTGAGAATGCGAAAGAATTTGGGAGTTATATCTTCGAAATCGATTTCTGCGTCGTACTCAATGAATGGCTCCGGGCGTATGTTATGGAGTTTTTGGCGCACCACTTCGTCGAAGCGCTTGCGAAAGGGAATGAAATTTTCGGCATGCAATGAAAGTCCGGCGGCCATGGTGTGCCCGCCAAATTGGATAAGGTGCTCATCGCATTCGCTGAGGCATTCAAATAGGTCGATGCCCTCGATGGAACGCGCGCTGCCGGCCATTTTTTCTCCATCACTTACAAGCACTATGGTAGGCTTATAATATGTCTCCACCAATCGAGAAGCCACAATGCCCACCACACCTTTGTGCCAGTTTTCGCCCGAAACAACTGTGGATAGCGAGTCTTGCTGAAAGGTGTCGTCTTCGATTTGTTGAATGGCTTGTTTGGTTATGTCTTTATCGAGCCCTTTGCGAGTGGCATTGAACTCTTCGATGGCCGTGCTTAGAGGCAGCGCAGCTTCTTCAGTTTCGGAGAGAAGAAGGGCAACCGCTTCTTTACCGGAGAAGATTCGTCCTGCGGCATTGATACGTGGCGCCAGAATAAAAACCACGTCGGTAATGGTAAGTGTGGGCTTTTGAAATCCGGCCTTCAAAAGCATGGCTGCAATACCAGGCCTGCGTGTGTTTTGCAAAAGTTTCAACCCGTGAAATGCCAGAATTCGGTTCTCGCCGGTAAGCGGCACAATGTCGGCCCCGATGGAAATGGTGACGAGATCAAGGTACTCCATCAGTTCTGACGTATCGATTGATTGTTGAATGCATAAGCCCTGCATGAGTTTAAAGCCAACCCCGGCGCCGCTGAGACCTTTGTAAGGATAATCACAGTCAAATCGCTTCGGGTCAAGCACGGCAATAGCGTTAGGAAGTTCTGCGGGTTGGTGATGATCGCACACAATGACATCTACACCAAGCGTGCGTGCATAATCGATTTTTAATCCATCACGAACGCCACAATCGAGCGTGATGATGAGTGAGCAATTTTGCTCTTTTGCGAAGTCGACCCCTTTCAATGAGAAACCGTAGCCCTCCGTATATCGATCGGGTATGTAGTAAAGGCAGTCAACCCCGAGCTTTTTCAAAAAACTGTAGACCAGCGTAACTGCCGTTGTGCCGTCCACATCGTAGTCGCCGTAGACCAGAATCTTTTCGTTTTTGTGAATGGCTTCTGACAGCCTTTCCACCGCACGGTCCATGTCTTTCATCAGGAAGGGATCATGCAATTGATCGAGTTCCGGCCGGAAGAAGGTATGCGCCCTTTCGAATGAGTCAATGCCTCGCTGAGCAAGTAAAACGGCTACCTGCCGATGTATAGAAACCTCTTGCTCGAGTTTTTCAACGATAGCTTCGGGCGGGTTGGCTTTTGATACCCAGTTCTTTTTCATGTGGCGAGGTTACGCAAGTTAACTGCTTTCCGCAGAGAAATAAATTCCTTGTAGGAATATGGTATGGGCATTAGGAAAATAATATGCAAGTGCAACCAAAGTTTGGGTGATTGGGACTTGTGTTTATATCTTCGAAACCTGTTTATAAAATTCCTCTATGAAAACACGATCACTCGTCGTCCTCTTTTTGGTCACTTTGGCAAGTACTTTTTTTCTTGCGGGTTGTCTTAACGATGACAACAAAATTCCGGATAACTGTTACGACGGTGTGCTGAACAATGGTGAAATAAACATTGACTGCGGTGGTCCCAATTGTGTGGAGTGCGATCACTGCACCAATGGAGTTTGGGAGCCCGAGCGCGGTGAAACCTGGTTGGATTGCGGAGGTGAATGTCCGGTTTGTCCAACATGTGCCAACGGTATCCAGGATGGTGATGAAATCGGGATTGACTGTGGTGGATCGTGCGGCGGCTGTGAGCAGCTGTGCGGCGATGGATTGTTGAATGGTCTTGAAGACGATATTGATTGTGAGAATGAGGGCGAAACACCCTATGGTGGCTGCGATTTTTGTCCGACCTGTATTGACATGATTTTCAATGGAGATGAGACAGGTATTGATTGTGGCGGGCCGGATTGTGATCCATGTTGCTCAACCGGTAATTGTGGCAATGGCATCCAGGATGGAGCGGAATTCTACATTGATTGCGGCGGAAACTCTTGTCCCGACTGCGATACGCTCTTCTCTTACAAAATTGGTTCTACCGTGTACTATACTCCGCAGGTTGCCTTTATAACACCTTCGTATGATGATGTTGCGGGAACACTCACGTATTCAATGGAGCAGATATACGACACAGATCCTGATGCGCCTCCGGTGCCACTTGGAACACTTTCAATTGTTGTTACAGCTCCTGCACTGGGCTGGGCCAGCAGTTTGGGTG
>JBJTRD010000048.1:0-2645 GCA_046075945.1 Flavobacteriales bacterium | reverse complement strand
TATTTCGGTAGAAGACCCCAATCGCAATGCCGGAGTGCTAAACATTAACAACGGTGATCCAGGAACTCCTGAAGCAGAAAAAACTTCCGTTTCGGTAATGGCCGTTTTCGCCATACGATCAACGCTTGTTATACGTCCGGGCAATGGAGGGCATAACAACTCCATCAAGTTTCTCAATCCGCCCATTCAAGATGCGTGCATCTACCAGCAGTGGATACACAACCCGGTAGCTTTCGATTCGCTCGAAGGAGACCAGCTTGTTTTCTCGCTGGTTTCATGCCTGGGATTAAATGCCGAGCCGCTCGAAACGTGGGAGTCTCCTACGGATTATACCGACGATCCCAACGATACGTTTATCATCAATCCCGAAAATGGAGACATCACCTGGAATACACCGTTGGTTGCCGGTGAATACAACGTGGCGTTCGAGGTACGCGAATACCGCAATGGAATTTTCGTAGGATCCGTGGAGCGCGATATGCAGATAACGGTCGTGACGTGTGCCAACGTGCCACCTGAAATTGCAGAGCTTCCCGACTACTGCATTGGCGCCGGGGAATTGTTGCAATTTCAACTCAATTACAGTGATCCGAACGGAAGTGTCTTTCAGGTAGACGTGGACGCTCTTGGAGGCCCCATGACAGATGTGGAGCACATAGCCTTTTACGATGATGCATCGCGATTCTTCACGTGGGCGCCCCAATGTGAAGAAGTGCGATCGGAGCCTTACTATGTATCATTCATGGCCACCGACGATGGAAACATTCCGCTCACCGATGTAGAAACCGTAAGTATACAAGTCGTGGCGCCGGCTGTATTGAATCCGGTTGCAGAAGCCTCAGGCAATCAAATGAATCTGTCGTGGAATCTCACACCCTGCTACAATGCCTTTGACCCAGGCGAGCTCGACGATGTGCGATATCTGATTTATAGACGAAACGGATTGTATGGTTTCGAGCCAGACAATTGTGAATTGGGGGTTCCTGAATATACCGGCTACAGTTTTATCGGAGAGTCGCAAGGAGCGGGCAATAACGAATACACCGACACCAGTGTTTTTTACGGCGGAATATATTGTTATATGGTCGTTACTGTTTGGCCCGATGGCGCTATCAGCTACGCCAGCGAAGAGTTTTGCGACACCATCAATAAAGAAGTGCCTGTAATAACCAAAGTGAGTATCGGAATTACCGATGTGCTTGCAGGTGTCGATACAGTTCATTGGTCGAAGCCCACCGATCTCGATACCCTATTGTTTCCCGGTCCATACGTTTATCGGTTATTCTATTCGAATGAAGGCAACGACGTTGATAGCCTCATTTACACAACAGAATCGTTCAACACCTTGGATGAAGGCGACACCACCTTCATTCATGCAGACATCAATACAGTTTCGTTTGCTCACCGATATCGGGTGGAAATAAATTCGAGTTCGGTCGAATTGGAGGCCACCTCTGCCATAGCAGCGTCGATGCTGCTGCAACTTACTCCGGGCGACAATCAGATGACCCTCAATATGGGCGCCTCAGTGCCATGGACCAACTATGAATACCACATTTACCGAAAAAATCCAGGCACCATAGAATTCATTTTGGTGGATACAGCCTTCAACTCAATCTATATTGACACTGGCCTTGTAAACAATCAGCTCTACTGTTACCGGGTGCTTGCCCTCGGCTCTTACTATGCCGATGATGTGCCCGACCCTTTGTTCAACTGGAGTCAGGAAGTGTGCGCACAGCCCTACGACCAAACACCTCCCTGCCCTCCAAGTCTGGTTATTGAAGATGATTGTCTAACGGCTATCAACGAGTTGAGCTGGATGAATACAAGCGGATGTGCCGACGACATTGAAGGCTACATCATTTATTACGCTCCGACACTGACCGATACACTTTTGCCCATCACAACCATTTACGGATCACCGAACACATTTTTCATTTTCGAAGGAAACGTCTGGAACGACCCTACGAGTATTGCGGGCTGCTATGCCATCAGCGCATTCGATTCGTTGAACTTGTGGCCCGATGGAAACCAGTATCGCAACTACAGCGATTTTTCCAATATCATTTGTATTGATAATTGTCCGGAATACACGCTGCCCACTATTTTCTCGCCCAATGGAGATAATCTCAACGATGTATTTGAGCCCTTCCCTTATCGATATGTAGACCGCATACAACTTACCATTTACAACCGCTGGGGTGAAGCGGTGTTCACCACCGAAGATCCATCCATTCAGTGGGATGGCAAGCACAAAGAGTCGGGTAAATTATGCAGCGATGGGGCATATTACTATGTCATTCAAGTCGATTTCATTCGCCTGGTTGGAATTGAATCGAAAACCTATAGCGGTAACTTGCGAATAATCGCCGGCGATGTTTCGCCACAAAACAACTAACTATGTTTTCCGGAATCGTAGAAGCCACGGGCACTGTAGTTCGCATTGAACAAGAGCAGTCCAACATTCACTTCAGTGTTGAAGCGCCCTTTGTGCACGAACTTGCCATCGATCAGAGTGTAGCGCACAATGGCGTTTGCCTGACGGTAGTTTCTATCGATGAAAGCGTATATACCGTGACAGCCATAGCAGAAACACTGCAACGCACAGAACTAGGTGAGTGGAAGGTGGGAACAAAGGTTAA
>JBJTRD010000047.1:0-19985 GCA_046075945.1 Flavobacteriales bacterium | reverse complement strand
CGTCATTTGTATAAGCGTGCGACCTACGCCTAGAATATCGTGAAACTGCTTGGGGAATGAAGTTCGGCTCATAGGCCAAAAACGGCTGCCGATGCCACCCGCCATGATGACGCAGTAGTTCTTGTTGTTCATGGTTTTCCTTGTGGCCTTGATAGTTGGAAATCAAGGGGGCGCAAAAATAGGGGGAAATTCTCAGGATTATAGGGAGAAGGATTGTAGGATTATAGGGAGGGTGCCAACCTTTAACCTTCAGCCTTCAACTTAGACAGCGCTGAGCGCAGGCTGTCAATCGACGCATGAACATCGGCGACCGTGGCAGTTCCCACCGACAAGCGATACCACGCACTTTCCTTTGAAGCACCAAATGCACTGAACGGAACAACAGCCAGTTTAGCTTCCTGTAACAAATACTGCGTTATCTGTGGCGTACTTTCAATCACGCTTCCATCCGGTGTTCCATAACCCTTTAAATCAAATTTAACGGTAAGATAAATGGCCGCCATCGGAGCAATGGCGTCCACCGGAAATCCTTTCGACTTCAACGTTTGAATTCCATTGTAAAAACCCTGAAGACGCTCTTCCACTTCGCCTTTGAACGACGTTAAAAAAGTATCGACGGCGCCTTGATTGCTCAAATATTTCGCGCTCGCCACTTGCTCGGCCTTCGGAGCCCAGGCACCCACGTGACCCAAGATGCTCTTCATTTTATCAATCACCTTGCGCGGACCAAACGCCCAACCCACGCGCACGCCGGTGGCAGCGAGGCTCTTCGATATACCGTCTACAAAAATGGTATAAGGACGAAGCTCCGGACGAAGCGATACAGGATCAAAATGCTTGGCATCGCCATAACATAACACCGCATAAATCTGATCGTACATGAGATAGAGCGGCTTCTCATCGGGCGAGCGACGTTTGTTTTCTGCGACTACCAAATCGCAGATGTCTTCCAATTGTTGTTTGGAAAAAACGGTGCCCGTAGGGTTCAGCGGAGAACACAACGCCAACAAGGTCGCATCTGCGAGGTACGGCTTCAGTTCTTCAGCTGTCGGCAAGAAATTATTTTCGGCCTTCGCCTCAACGAAAACCTGCTTAGCACGTGATAAATGCGTGTAGTGGTTGTTGTTCCAACTGGGAACAGGGAAAACCACTTTGTCGCCCGGATCAACCACCGCTTGGAAGATGGCGTAAATAATGGGGCGGGCACCACCCGCAATCAGAATTTCGTCGGCCGCATATTCGAGCGATTGTTGCTGCGCGATAGTATGAGCAACGACTTTACGCAAATCCAGCATACCATCGGCAGGCGGGTAATTGGTTTCATCGTTCATGTAAGCCTCCACAATGGACTGCTTCAGCTCAGCCGGAATCGGAAAAATCTTCGGATCAAAATCACCGATGGTGAAGTTGTAAATCTTTTCTCCTTTAGCCATCAACTCTCGGATTTCCCCGGCAAGTTTGATGATTTCAGAACCGATGAGATTCTCGGCCATGTGCGACACCCTGAAGTTGGCGGGTGATGCTGTGTTGCTCATAAACGCGTGAATAGAATTTGTAGCGCGAATGTATCGAAGTGAGAAGAGCTACAGATATGAAGTTATTATGAATGTTTTCACACCTCCTTCGGCTACGCTCAGGAACCTCGTAGTCGAGCGGTAGCCGAGCGTAGTCGAGGCTATTCCATGGGGAAAAGGAAGTCGTTATGCGGAAAGCGTGTAATGTGTATCTGCCGTACACGCTCATATAAAGTGTCGCGCAGCTGATCGATGTTTAACTTTTTGGCGGCCGAGATAAACACCACATCGGAATTTTGCAGGCGCGACATCCAGGTACGTTGTAATTCTTCGAGTGTAATGTTTTCGCGCGTGGGTGGGGTCAAATCATCCTCCGCCTTGGGCACATGCTTATACGCATCAATCTTATTAAAAATGACCATGGTGGGTTTGTCGCCTACCCCTATTTCGCGCAGCGTTTCATTCACCACATTGAAATGATCTTCGAACTGTGGATGTGAAATATCGACCACGTGCACGAGCAGATCAGACTCGCGCGTTTCATCGAGCGTGCTCTTGAATGACTCAATCAACTGATGTGGGAGTTTTCGAATAAATCCAACGGTATCGGTCAGCAAAAAAGGCAAGTTGTGCACCACTACTTTTCGAACCGTCGTATCGAGTGTCGCGAAGAGTTTATTTTCGGCAAACACCTCGCTCTTCGAAAGCATATTCATGATGGTGCTTTTGCCCACGTTGGTGTATCCAACCAATGCCACACGCACCAGTGCTCCCCGGTTGCCACGCTGCGTAGCCATTTGCTTGTCGATTTCTTTCAGTTGCTCCTTTAAAAAAGCAATGCGATCGCGCACGATGCGTCGGTCGGTTTCAATTTCCTGTTCACCGGGGCCGCGCATTCCAATACCACCTCGCTGCTTCTCCAAGTGTGTCCACATGCGTGTGAGCCTAGGTAATAAATACTCGTATTGCGCTAATTCGACTTGCTTCTTAGCGTGCGCAGTGCGCGCGCGGCTTGCGAAAATGTCGAGAATGAGGTTGTTGCGATCAAGAATTTTCACGTTCATGTCTTTGAACGTCGACTCGAGATTGCGCAACTGCGATGGAGCCAGCTCATCATCGAAAATGATCATGGCCGGTTTTTGCTCAGCTACATACTCTTTCAGTTCTTGCAGTTTGCCGCTGCCAATGAAGGTGCGCGTATCAGGTCGATCCAGATTTTGTGTAAACCGACGCAAGCAGCGTGCATTCGCCGTTTCAGCCAAAAATGCAAGTTCATCGAGGTACTCCGCCAGTTGCTCTCGCGATTGGTCGCGCGTTACAATTCCCACCAGAACGCAGGTTTCTTGCTCCTTGGCGGTGGATATCAGTTTGTTTTTTTTCTCTATCAAAATTCAATGAGACTATGGCTGCGCAGCACGCAACGTCAATACAAAATCAGCAAGGGCATCCATTTGTTCTTCGCTGAGAACATCTTTGTGTTGGCATGGTTGCCTTACCCTCCGCAATACGCAACACTACCTCCTTCTTTGGCAAAACACTCTGAGTTAAATCCTTCGCACCGGCAAACTGCTGGGCGCCGTCATAGCCATGACAGAGCGCACACTTCACATCGTACAGCTTTTTCACCAGCGTAAAATCGACAGGACCATTATCGGAAGCTCGCACAGGATATTGATCGCGTGTTTTCGTTCCTTCGCACGAAGCAACCACTAGGGCCATTGCTATGGCAGCAATCAGAACCAGCCGCGTCCTTCTCCAACCATTCTGAAAGGCCATGGAATACTTATTAAAATGAGAATAAGAGCAATTGTGTAATAGGTAAAAATAAGCTTGTGCTTCGCCCAGCTTTCGCTTTGTTTCTTTGCTTTTACATGACCTATCGTTACCAATGCGATGGCGATGACCATGCCCAGGAAGTGTTCTACCAGATAGAATCGATTGACCGGGTCTTTCATGATGTTGCCCGATTCAATTGCATTGGCCACAAGCGGACTCACGAAATAAAGAGCAATACCGATGAGCAATTGAGTGTGCAAAATAATCATCGTTAACAGGGACAACTTTCGTTCATTGTTGAGGAACGGCCGATAGACACGCATGAGGCTGTCGACGATTGTTATCAGCATGAGCAAAAGACCTACCCAGCGTAGGAAAGAATGAAGATGAAGTAATCCTGTATGCATGTGTATGAAGTTTGGCCAAAGCTAGCACATGCCCGTCAAACCAACGCGATGTGCTGAAAATTATATGCTCCGCTGATGTTGAGTATTTATGGGCAATCTTTGCACACATAACATCGCATATGAATCGTGTGCTCTATAACGTAACCTGCAGTGTGGACCCTGACATTCATGAGGAATGGCTCAGTTGGATGATGACTAAACACATCCCGGACGTAATGAACACAGGAATGTTCCTGGAAAATCGCATCTGCCGTATTCACGAATACGAAGAGAATGGCGTCACCTACGCGATTCAGTATGTAGCTCGCAATCAGAAAGACCTCGATGAGTATATGGAGCAATTTGCGCCAGCCTTGCAAAAAGAGCATGCGGATAAATATGGCTCGCGTGTAGCGGCATTTCGAACCACGCTCGAAATTGTACATGAGTTTCGGTCGCCATTTCCGGCGGTAAACCCGAATTAGCCTCGGCTACGCTCGGCTACCGTTCGACTGCTCTCGGCTCCGCTGTGCTAGAGGCCGCCTGTTAAGCGGCAGCCGAGCGAAGTCGAGGCTACGTCATCGACCTCCTCGTCAACCGATGCACAGGATACCGAAGTAATATCAGAAAGTGATTGACCAGCGTAACAAACAAGCCGTAGTGCTTACGCATGATGTGAAAACGTTCGATTAGCCCTTGCTTCCGACGAGAAGCCGAAACACCGCCTTCCAGAAATTTTGAAATGTGGATATGAGCATTGACAATTCTCTTCGACTTACGAAGCATGCGAATGGTCCAGTCGATATCGCCACTGATTTTGAATTGTAAATCGTAAGGCTCTGCAAGTTCTCTGCGAACCAACATAGACTGATGCGACACACACATCCCTCGCTGCAAGCTACGCCAGGAAAGCTTCGCGGGTGGTTTCAATCGTCGGTCACCCAACACATGACCTTGCTCATCTACCACCGCCGTTTCACCATAAATAAAATCGGCCTCTTCATTTCCTTCCAGAGCACGCTTCAACACATGCTCATCAAAAAACTCATCCCCGCCATTCATAAAAATGATGAACGCACCCTTGGCCAGTTCCAACCCCCTATTCATAGCATCATAAATACCCTTGTCGGGTTGCGAAAAAACACGCAGCTGTGGCCGTTCAAATCGTTTGACTATCGCAAGCGTTTGGTCCTTGGACGCTCCATCAATTATAATATGCTCATACGAATGCAGTGTTTGCGATTGCACGCTTCGCATAGTCCTTTCAACCAATGATTCTGCATTGTAAACAACCGTAATGATGGAGCACAGTGGAGCTTCGTTCATTTTCAAGAGCCGATTGAAAAACCAACCGACCCTGCAATATTAATCACACAACCCGAATACCTTTGCGACAATGTCGGCCACAGCCTCTCTTCACAAACGCATCGCCTCTGCTGCATTCAACACCGTGAATACAGCCGTATCGTTTTTGAAGATTAGTGTGATGAGCAAACAAGCTCCCAAACTTCCCCAGGCCAACCACAGCAAGTGTATAGTATTGGGTAACGGACCATCTCTGAGCAACGTGTTGACCGAGCATCCAAGCCACTTCACGTCTTGTTCGCTCATTGCTGTGAACGGATTTGCGTTGGCCGACGATTACAAAAAGTTGCAGCCTCGATACTATGTGCTCCTCGACCCGGGAATTTGGCTGGCTGAAAGCACATGGATAAACGACATGCTGCGCGCCATTTCCGATAACACCTCCTGGGAGTTACATCTGATGATACCACATCAGGCAAAGGGCACGGGCAACCTTGCTATATTGAAGCAAAACCAACAGATCCGAATTCACTTCATCAATTACGTCGTGTACAAAGGTTGGAATGGTCCCGGATTTTATTTCTGGAAACGAAATAAAGCGATGCCGCAATGCCAGAATGTGCTTGTGGCCGCGCTATTTCTCGCTATTAATATTGGCTATAAAGAAATTGAGCTGGCAGGAGCCGATCACAACTGGCATGAAACACTTGCCATGACCGACGACAACGTAGTGTGTTTGAAACACGTCCATTTCTACGACAAACAAGAACAAATTTCATATCGGCCATTCTACAAAACTGCAGCTACCAAAGAGACATTTCGTATGGATGAAATATTCCATGCGTGGGCGCGTGTTTTTCATGGTTATTGGCGCATTAAAGAGTATGCAGCCTATCGAGGAGCGCACATCGTTAACATTAGCAACCCTTCCTTTGTAGATGCTTTCGAACGCAAAAAACTGAACTAGCCCGTGGAAGTGTTACTCAAAAACCCATTGACTCTGTGGCTACGCTGGTTATGGCAATGGACATCCTATAAAATCCGTTTTTCAGGAAAACACCTTCGCATCGAATACCTCGCTGAAATTAGTCAGTGTCAATTCAGCGATTACAATACGCTCTACAAATACAGTCGTGTGCGCGATGTGCGCATGGGGCGCTTTAGTTACGTAGGCAGAGAAACGCAAGTATATCATGCACGTATCGGAAGTTTTACCAGCATTGGGCCGCAAGTGCTCATTGGGCTGGGCGAACACCCCGCTGAAGGTTTTGTTTCGACACATCCTATGTTTTATTCCGATCGAGGACAATCGAATCCGGTGATTGTAGATAAGGCACTATTCGATGAAATGCCCATTACCGAAATCGGCAACGATGTCTGGATAGGAGCTCGCGCCATACTTCGCACGGGGGTGAAGGTGGGCGATGGGGCCATCATAGCCGCAGGTGCTGTGGTAGTAAAAGATGTTGAGCCATTCAGCATCGTGGGCGGTGTGCCCGCTAAGCACATTCGCTATCGTTTTTCACATGAAGAAATAGAGCGTATCAAAACCAGTGCATGGTGGAACAAAGACTTGCATTGGTTGAAAGAACATCGCAACGCGATGACGCACATCAGCCTATTCGCGGCGAAGTAGTTACATTTGCGCTATACAGAAATTTCAACATTCATGCTCGATCTCAACGGCAAGAGCGTGCTCATTACCGGCGGCACAGGATCGCTCGGAACGCACCTCACCAAAAACATACTGGAACGCTGGCCCAATATCAAAAGGCTGGTCATTTTCTCGCGCGACGAACAGAAGCAGTATCAGATGGCTCAGCATTTTCCGCATGCGAAATACAACGCCATACGCTATTTCATAGGCGATGTGCGTGATTATGACCGCTTGCGTCGAGCCATGAAAGGTATCGACTACGTAATTCACGCTGCTGCTATGAAACACGTGCCCATCGCAGAATATAATCCGATGGAATGTGTAAAGACCAATGTACTTGGTGCTGAAAATGTCGTGAACGCATGCCTCGAATCGGATGTCGAAAGAGTAGTAGCACTGAGCACCGACAAGGCCGCTGCGCCCATCAATTTATACGGTGCAACCAAGTTAGTAAGCGACAAGCTCTTTGTAGCTGCTAATGGAATCAAGGGAACAAAAAACTGTACTTTCTCCGTCGTTCGATATGGCAACGTGATGGGCAGCAACGGATCGGTGATTCCATTTTTCTTGAAAAAGAAAGATGATGGTATTTTACCGATTACCGATATAAACATGACGCGATTCAACATTACCCTCCAGGAAGGAGTCGATATGGTATTGCACGCACTCGACACTGCTTGGGGAGGTGAGATATTCGTTCCGAAAATTCCATCGTATCGCATCACAGAGGTTGCTGAAGCCATTGCCCCGGGCTGCAAGCACGAGATTGTAGGCATACGACCCGGCGAAAAGCTGCATGAAGAAATGATTACCAGTTCCGACTCTTACACAACGTATGATCTGGGCAAATACTACGCAATCCTTCCGCAGGTGCCCTATTTTAAGCTGGACGATTTCATCCAACATTTCAACGCTACGAAAGTGCCCGAAGGATTTCGGTATAGCAGCGACGCCAATGCAGATTGGGTTAGCGCGTTTGACATCAATCAACTCATACAAACCAATAAGATTACAACGCATGGCCAGGAAAATTGATTTGAACGATTATTTCTCGGCAAACAATCGATGGTCAAATCGAATACTTGGGCTGGAGTCGTTTCAAAAAACACGCGATATTGACCAGATAGAGCGAGAGTATAATCAGGACAAATACCTGCGGCTTCTTCAATCAGACGCAACTGATTTACATTCTTATCGAAAAAATGAACTACGGCAAGCAGGTTTGTATGAAGGACAAGGAACTATTGTTTACAGTCTTGGCGATGAGCTATTCGAGGAACAAGTGGATGTAGCGCGGGAAAAATACTACGACCTAATTCGAGAAAATGTAACGAAACACAATCCACAGATCATTTGTGAACTCGGGTGTGGATATGGATATAACCTAAGCTTATTTGGAAAGGACGTCGAAACGTATGGCGGTGAGTATTCTGAAAATGCAGTGAAGATGGCCAATAAGGTAGGGTTGAACGTTTGCAGATTCAATTATTACCATTCGGCGGATTACGATTTTATTAAACTCGGCAGTACTGTCTTCACCAGTCATAGCATTGAACAAATTCCGGACGCAACCGTGATCATCGAAAATTTGCGAACTAGAAAAAAACACATCGACCGTGTCATTCACATTGAACCGACCTATGTGAAAGAACGTAGCAGTTTACTTGGTTTGATGAGGAACCGCTACATTGAACTCAATGATTACAACCGCAACCTAGTTGATGTACTGAAGCATTCTGCAGACATCGAATTACTAGAAGTGAACTACGATGTATATGGATTTGTGCCGCTCAATTCTTCGAATGTAATTATTTGGCGCTTTAAAGACTAATGCACCACAAGAGCGTTCTCATTATCACGCAAGCCAGGATGTCGAGTACTCGGCTTCCCGGAAAAATATTGATGGAAGCAGCCGGCAGTTCAATGCTGGAGCATCATGTAAAACGCCTTTCAGAACTCTCAGCGAACGTGGTTGTAGCAACAAGCAACCAACCGGCTGATGACGTTATTGAATCGTGGTGCCTGCAACACAACGTTGCTGTTTTTAGAGGTGATGAACTGGATGTACTCGACCGCTTCTACCACGCGCATCTAGTATACGGAGGTGACATTGTCGTGCGCGTAACATCGGATTGTCCGCTGATAGATCCCAATCTGATTGCAAAAGGAGTGGCCCTGTATAAATCTACCGGTAATGACCATTGTTATGTAAGCAATTGCTTCCCGAGAACATTTGCGCGCGGTTTCGATTTTGAAATTTTTTCTTCCACTATGTTGAAAGAAGCTCACAGCCTTGCAACCGATGCCTCCGACCGCGAACATGTCACTCCCTATTTCTGGAAAAATCGTGAAGGCACTTATGAAATCAGCAACCTCGCACAAGAGGAAAATCACTCAGTGCTACGCATCACACTCGATGAAGCAGATGACTTTACGCTGATTAAACAACTTCTGGAAGATTACAATGCAAGCGCATTGAACTGCGAGCAGATTGAAAAAATCTTGCTGGACCATCCTGAACTTCGTGCCATCAATGCCCACATTGAACAGAAAAAAGTATGAGTACAAAAAGCATATCAAATTTTTTTGACGAACAAGGATATGTTCTCAAGCCCTCTGTATTCAGTTCAGCGGAAATTGAAAACCTCAGAAAAGACGTATACCATCAATACGCACTTGATGAGTCGCAAGGGCTCTCATTTCAATTGCAAAACACCTCATCCAAAGCCCGCTATGCAAAGGGGTGTTTGCTGAGTAAAACATACTTGCGTGCTATTCTTCTGGACGAGCGAATACTACAATTCGCACGAGAAATTCTGGAAACCGACCGTCTCGTATACTTCGGAGATAGCTCCTATCAAATAGGCACCGGCTTGCGCGGCTTTCATCGCGACTGTATCGACCGCGCATACAATAGCGGTCCCGATTGGCAGAGTAAATACACGCTTATCCGCCTGGGCCTATATCTTCAGGATCATTCAAAATTCAGCGGAGGATTGAAGGTGAAGCCGGGCACCCATGAGCGCGCCGATGGTCCATCTATTTTTATCGATAATCAACTCGGCGATCTGGTCGCATGGAGTTTAAAATTGCAACACAGCGGCAATGCCGTAAAACTGAAATGGTTTCCATCGTTCACTATCGATAACCAGGGAATTGAAAAACGTATACCGGCTTTCTTAAAGAGAGAAGAACAACAAGAACGCATATCGCTCTTCATGACCTTCGCTGCCGAAAGTGCACACGTCGATCGATATATCGAAGAATATGAACTAAAGCAAACAGCCACCGTTGAGCATCTCAAGGCATCTGTATATGATGAGGCCACGTTACAACTGGCAAAAAATCGGGGGGTAGATGTGCGGGTTCTGTTTCCATCCGATCAATTAAAGAGATGAAAAGGACTGTGTATGTGCGATGCGATGCAGGCACTCGACTGGGTATGGGGCACCTGGTGAGATGTCTTTCGCTTTCGCACATGATACGCGACTATTTCAATGTTCAATTCGTGCTGCAGGAAACAGATGCAACAGCATACGAATGGGTTGTTTCAAATGGATTTACTTACCTTACCCTTACCGCCACAACACACTACGAAAGCGACAATGCAAATTTCATAATCAAACTGAGTAAAAGCGGTCAGCCGGGAGATCTTGTAGTATTAGACGGTTATCATTTTCAGTCATCCTACCAAAAAAAATTGGTCGATGCAGGTTATAAAGTTGTTGCTATAGATGACTTGCATAGCTGGCATCACGCAGCGCACCTTGTAATCAATCATGCACCGGGCATTTCTCCTCAACATTACGACATAGCCAACAACACCCGGCTTCTACTGGGCTCGGCGTTTGCACTGCTCCGACCGGAAATTTTGAAGGCCGCAAGTGAACACCGCGAAATACGTCCTGTGCAATCCGCTATTATTAGTATGGGCGCATCTGACGCCGACAATTGCACGCTGTTTTTTGCCGAAATACTCGCTGAACATTTTCCCGCATTGCACATTCATTTGCTGGTGAGTTCTATAAATCCGCATCTGAATGCGCTCCATCAATTTTCCGAAGACCATTGCAATACGACCTCTCTGCACATCAATCTCACAACTTCTGAACTTGTGAAACTATTGCAATCGGCCGATGCCGTGATTTGCACTGCGAGCACCATTTCATTGGAAGCATGCGCCACGGGTTGTTCAATAATTACAGGCTATACCGCCGATAATCAATTGGGCATATTGGCCGGCTTAACTTCGGCCGCGGCTGCGATTTCTCTGGGCTGCTTTCAAACACTCAACCCGGAATCGACACGTCAACAAATAAAATCATTTGTTGAAGATTTATCACTGCGCCAGGAACAATACCAACACCAACGCGCACTTATAGATGCTAAAAGCAGATTTCGCCTCGCTTTACATATGTTGGAAATTTCGCGTTCGGCTTCACATAGAAAAGCGACTCTGGAGGATGTGCAGCTCCTTTTCGCATGGGCCAATGATGCAGCTGTGCGCGCCAACTCATTTCAAAGCGAACCCATCGCATGGGAAAACCATGTACAGTGGTACTCAAAAGCCCTTGAAACAGCGGCCATAGCCATCTGGATTTATTCAATCAACAACCTTCCTGCAGCACAAATCCGGTTGAAGGTGGAAGATAACACAGCAACCATAAACTATTCTGTTGCGTCCAATTTCCGAGGCCAGGGCCTCGGCACCTGGTTACTTCAACATATCTGTCTGCTTGTTAAAATTGAAAATCCGAGAATCCAACACCTTCAGGGCTGGGTTAAAAAAGAAAATATCGGTTCAGTCAAAGCTTTCGAGCGCAGCGGATTCATCATCGCAGAAGATTTAGAAGATCGCCTTTTATTCAAGTTTCAACTCGACATGCTATAAGCGTTCGCTGTTATCTACTTTAGCATCATCGAAATTCGCACTATGTCATTCGTAGCCTCGTTGCAACGTCCTTACATCATCGCCGAAATGAGCGGCAACCATAATCAATCGCTGGAGCGTGCTTTAGAGATTGTGGATGCTGCCGCCCGTTCAGGAGCGCATGCATTAAAGTTGCAGACCTATACCGCCGACACCATCACCATGCGCGGTGCTTACACCATTGAGGATACGAACTCATTATGGGCCGGCAGCGAGTTGTACGACCTCTATCAACAAGCATACACTCCATGGGAATGGCACCAACCCATATTCGAACGAGCTCGTGCATTGGGCATGGACGCCTTCTCGTCGCCCTTTGATGAAACAGCGGTGGATTTCTTGGAGACACTGAACGTTCCGCTTTATAAAATCGCTTCGTTCGAAAACACACACCATCCCTTGCTTCGCAAAGTCGCACGCACCGGAAAACCTGTAATCATGAGCACCGGTGTTTCATCTTTTGAAGATATTTCCGAAAGTGTGGATGTACTCAAATCGGCCGGCTGCAAAGAAATCATACTCTTGAAGTGCACCAGCACCTATCCTGCAACACCTGAAAACACGAATCTTCTAACCATACCTGCTATGCGCGAACGCTGGCATTGCGAAATTGGTTTGTCGGATCATACGATGGGAATTGGTGTAGCCCTTGCCGCCGTAGGGCTCGGTGTTCGCGTCATTGAAAAACACTTCACGTTGAGCCGCGCTGATGGGGGTGTTGACAGCGCGTTTAGTATGGAGCCAAGTGAAATGAAAGCGCTCGTAGACGAATCATTGAAGGCCTATCAGTCACTGGGTAAAGTGCAAACCAACGTGCAGGTCGTCGAAGAAAAAAGTTTGCTCTTCAAGCGATCGATCTATGCAAGCAAGGACATCGCTGCGGGTGAAAACCTCAGCGATACTAACCTTAAAATAATTCGTCCTGCCCTGGGTCTTGCACCAAAACACTGGGAGGAAGTGTGCGGAAAAAAGGCATTAGTAGCCATCAAAGCAGGACAACCTCTTTCATGGGATATCATTGAATAAGTTAGCTCGTGGGCATCATCATACAACAATCCATTCGGTCAACTGTGTACTCCTATGTAGGAGCATTACTGGGATTTCTGACAGTATGGTTCATGAACAGGCTGTGGCTGACGCCCGAGCAAAACGGCCTGCTCAATGTCATTATTTCCATTTCACTTATAAGCAGTTCGCTCAGCAATCTTGGAATGGCGGGTGTCGTGCTTCGCATGTTTCCTCACTTTCGTAATCCGAAAAATCGGCACGGTGGATTTCTGTTTTATCCGCTCGCCTTCACAGCTATTGGATCCCTCTTGTTTCTTCTCATCTATTGGATCTTTAAAGACGATTACATCGCGCGCAATGAAGCGAATTCGCAGCTACTCAGCAATCATCTTTATTTTCTCTTACCCCTTACTTTCTTTCTGGGGATATTCAATGTATTGGACGCTTTCACCCGAGCACTCTTCCTTTCAACCGCGGGTGTCGTCATTAAAGAAGTATTGCTGAGAATTGTAATTCTTCTCGCGGCAATAGCTTACCATTGGAACTTTATCAGCTTTGAGCATTTCGTTGTAATTTACTTCAGTTCCTTCTGCGTAATGGCGCTGGCCATGATGGGCGTTCTCATCTATCACAAGGAATGGCATTGGAAACGCCCTGCGGCTTCACTTACCAAGGAACAAAAAAAGGAAATCCGTGATGTAGCACTTTTTTCAGTTATCACAGGATTGAGTGGAATGATGATTTCCTCGATCGATAAGGTAATTGTTAATGATAAGCTCGGCTTGGCTGCTGCGGGTATTTTCGCTGTGGCGACGTATTTTGGAAGTATGATTCAAATACCCGCGCGATCGGTTATTCGCATCAGCACATCGGTTATTGCCGAATCATGGAAAACAAACGATCTCGATAACATTCGCAGAATTTATCGCCAGTCATGCCTTAATCAACTCATCATTGGCCTTCTGCTATTACTTGCATTGTGGGTGAATATCGATAGTGTAATCGCGCTGATGCCCGCTGAATACTCAGTTGCCAAATACGTTATACTGTTTATGGGTATTGGCTACCTCATCGATTTAGCAACCGGTTCCAACGGCGCCATCATTGGCACATCCAAGTACTACCGTTATGATACACTCTTCATGGTATTGCTTGTAATCTTCACATTCATCACCAATATCGTACTGATTCCCCATTATGGAATCGTTGGTTCAGCCATCGCTTCATGTCTTACCTACGCCCTTTTTAATATCATGCGTATTATTTTCATTCGTATAAAGTTCAACATGCAGCCCTACACAACCGATTTCATCAAAGTACTGGCAATTGGCGCTGCAGCCTACACTGCAACTGTCTTCATACCATACACGCACATGCACTACCTCGATATTGCCATTCGTGGCAGCATCATGTGTGCTATTTACGGCGCACTTATTTTGTTATTCAAGGTTAGTCCGGAAATTTCACTTATTGCACGAAGCACTGCGCAACGATTCATCAAAAAGTAACGAGCTACTTCACAAAACAGTATTGGCAATACTTTGCATCTGAACTATGCTCGAATGTTGATCGATTCAATAAATCGTGAAGAAAACGACCAAGCGCCTCCTCCACCTTATCGATAAATTCGTGATCGATGGTAAGCTCCGATAATTCTTGTGCATGCACATACGCTCCACCACCTTCGCGCATCGAGTAAAATGAGGCGGTTGGAATCGGTTGATCCCTTTGCCTTGTCATCATGATATAAATAAGCAATTGAAGAAATTTGGAGTAGTCCTTCTTCGTAAATAGCTCATCGAAATTGCCTTTGAACTTGCTCTTACCGGAAGATATTTTTCCCGTTTTGTAATCGATAACATGTAATACTCCGGCCACCGAATCACCCCTGTCAATTTTACCCTTCACAGCAAACGGGGCAGGTAGCCCACCCACACCCTCCGGATATACCCTATTCAAAGAGCCTTCTACGAGCGTGACTTTGCGCTGAAATGAGGTAGACGTGATTGCATTCAACGACTCCAATTCAAACCCGATATACTTCTCCAACATCTCGATGGCAATACGCATCGACAGGTAGTCGATTCCTTCGCTGATGGTGCGACCCTTATACATCTCGCGAGCAGCTTCAAATACAACTGTTTCAAGATTGTCTTTCAACGCGGTGAAGGCCCGGCCATCAGGATACGAGTCAATGAATGGCCTGTAAAAATCTTCCAGCACCTTGTGTACTATCTGACCAAACGTGCTGCTCGAAAGCGTTTCCTCAACTTCTTCTTCCTCTCCCAAACGGGCGATGTAGAGATAATAAAAATCGAGCGGACAACTAATTAACTTATTAATAGCCGAAGGAGAAACGCCCGAGGCAAGCAGCGATTTTATACGTTCCCGAATAAAATCAGACGAGACCACACCTTCCTTAAAATTCAAGGGCTCAGAGTTACCGACAACTTCTTCGAAAATTTCAATGGTTGGATTTGCCTGAAGAACCTCCGATAAAAACTGCGTGATATATCGACTGGGCTCTCCGGGTTTGCTGTCAGAAACAACAGCTGAATAGAGGTAGTAAACATCCCTCGCCTCATGCAACAATCGATGATAGGTGTATGAATGAATAGCGTCCAGATCCTCAGGCATTGGCAACTGATAATGCGCCCGCAAATCGAATGGTATGAAGGATTGCTCCATGCGTTCGCCTGGAAAGTATTCGTCGTTCGCACCTAAAAAGAGTACCCGTTCAAAATCCAAGGCGCGCGTTTCCGATATACTCAGGAGCTGCAGTCCATTCACCGGTTCGCCTTCGTAGTGCAACTTCATGCGACTTATTACCAATTGATAAATTTTGAGCAGCAAATGATCATTCCGCATATACTCCGACTGCTGAAGCAGTGTATTCAGTTGCCCAAGTATGTCGAGCATTTTGGAGCGAGCAGCTTTCATAAAATCATCCGATGGCTCAACCGATTCAATAAAATCAAACAAAAGCGAAACAGCTTCTTCTGATGAGCACTCTATGAGAAGTGCTCCCAATAAATCAGCTAATCCAACATGTTTCTGCTGCCACTCCCGGATGTGTTCTTGGGTAATCTGAACGCTATTACTTGCAACAATTTGCTCGCGTATTTCTTCGCATGAATAAGCATGAAATCCGGCTGCGCGTATTACTTGTAACCATTGAACAAAAGGCTTGTAATACATTTTACCCTTTCGCACATGCAAGCTTCGCAGCACGAACAGTTCCTCCACAATTCTGGACACGTGCGTGTGCTGTATCGGTTTACCGATTGCCAGGTTCACTTCACTCTTAACGTCTGTTATTGCTGAAAGTAGCGGTTCCAGGGCACTTTCATCATTTATTACCACACATGTATTCTGCAATTCATCTACTGAAAAATTCGTCAGAATTTCTGCTGCCCGTATAACTTGTGAAATCGAGGTGCTGCACTGAATCATGGTGGCACGCATAGTATGCTGCGTTAATCGCTCCGAGATCTCACCCTTATCAATTGTATCCTTCCACCGTCGCGCATGTCTGCCAGCTTCGTGCAAGGGATTCTCGAAATAATACGAATCCAGATCCCAAACCAACTTGACGTCCATACGCTCTGATGCGTTCCGAATAAGTTTTCGTTCCGCAGCAGAATAACTCCCAAGCCCAACGAAATAGATTCGCTGCGGAATTGAATCCAATACCATAGCATTCGGGTTCTCCGCCAGATGGCGAGTCGCACGAGAATAAGTCCAGCAACAGTTATCATCCTGCCAGGCACTGAAAGCTTGATAGATCTCGCCCAACTGAATCCAGAAGCGCAAAAAATCCTGTTGCGTGGCAGAGAGCGGGTTTCTATCGTAACTCCAGCCTTCTACATCCCACTGTTCAATTTCACGAATATTTCGCAAATCGCTGAAGACTCTTTTCGCGGGAGCGAGCGCTGCATCGACATCGTTGAAGTCACGCTGAGCCACACCTTGCCATCCCAGAAACACATCAAAACCGTCAGAACCTTTCACCACATCACGGTACTGTTCAAACATCGCTGCAATCATCTCCAGCTCTCCACCTATTCTGCCGGGTAAAATGGAACGAATCCATTCCGGTAAAATGACACAGCGCGGCGACCAGAAAGCGCCTCCCTTCAATTCATGTAGGTGTCGCAATAGAAACAAGCGCGCGCGCGATGTGGGCAAAACAATCGTTACGCCACTCAGGTCTTCAGGAAAATCTTGTAATAGCTGCTGTGCAAACCGACGTAAAAAATAGGATGACATACAATGCGATAGTTAGAATGATATACCTCAACTTTGAGGCATGGACTTCACCTTCCCTCAGTTTCGGAAAAATACAACGGGAACGAGTTTCTACCAAATTACATCCGCATCGCATCTCCTGGAGTGGCAGCGCATCGGTTCGCGATTGGTGAAGCATGAAATAGAGGCACGCATTTTACCCGAGCGCACCCTAATTGCTGACTTACTGCACTGTAGCAACGGGCATTATATCGTCATCGACGAACATGAATGGCGCCATGCCGTCGAATCATTGACATAAAGCACTATTGAAAACTTCGATAATAAATTTCTGCGTCAAGAACGCAAATCAGGAAAACGCGCAACATTTTAGCGAACATGATTACGGAATACGAATCACTCAAGGCGTTTAATACGTTTGGAATCTCTGCACAAGCGCGATACTTCGCGACTTTTCAAACCATTGAACAGTTGCGTGAATTGCTTGAGCATACGCTGGTTCGCAACAACAAGCGGCTGATACTGGGGGGTGGAAGCAACATGCTTTTTGTCCGTAATTTCGATGGGGTCGTTTTGAAGAATGAATTGATGGGTATCGAGAAGATTTCGGAAGACGATCATTATTATTTCGTGAAAAGCGCTGCAGGTGAAATTTGGCATCAGCTCGTTCTGCATTGCATCCAACATAATTACGCCGGTATTGAAAACCTTGCACTCATTCCCGGATGCGTGGGAGCAAGCCCCATGCAGAATATTGGAGCTTATGGAGTAGAAATAAAAGATGTTTTCCATGGGCTGGAGGCAATCTCTATTCTCGATGGTTCAAATAAAATTTTTACACGCGAAGAATGCAATTTTGGTTATCGGGAAAGTGTGTTCAAGCGAGAAGAAAAAGATCAGTGGGTAATTACCTCCGTAACGTTTCGTCTAAACAAACGTGCCGTACTTTATACTTCCTATGGCGCCATCGAAGAAGAACTCGATAAGATGCATCTTGACAATATCAGTATAAAGGATGTTGCAAAAGCAGTCATCAACATTCGCTCTTCGAAACTTCCTGACCCAAAAAAAATTGGCAATGCTGGAAGCTTCTTCAAAAATCCGGTTGTACCGATGGATGTCTTTCGCGACATTCAGCAGCATCACAACAGCGCACCTTGTTTCCCTATTGACGAGCAGCACGTAAAAGTTCCGGCCGGGTGGCTTATTGAGCGCGCCGGGTGGAAGGGTAAGAATCTTGGTAACTATGGAGTGCACGACAAACAAGCACTTGTGCTCGTAAATTATGGTGGAGCTACAGGAAGTCAGATTTACGACCTAAGCTCCGATATCATTCAAGATATTAAACAAAAGTTCGGAATTGAACTCGAACGCGAAGTAAACATCATTGATTAGACACATCAAAACTTCGCACAAGGCAGCACCCGAATTTTCTTTGCCTTTTTGTTGTATTTATTCACCCACTGATAAACCATTGTTATCTCGTGCGAACCCGCACTACTGGCGATTCCCAAACTTGAAGTGGTCAAATCATAACTGTAGCCAAACCTATAACTACCTGCCTGAAAACCCAATAAGAAGGCCAGCGCATCTCTATTCATAGATCCATAGCTATTGCTCTTCATAGGCAGCCCACGATACCAAATTCCCAGCACCATAGGCGCATATTCATAGTAAAACCCCAGATCCAGCTGATCGAATTTTTGTTGAGAAAGAAAATTTGCCGCAATGACAACGTATCGATCCAGCTTTCTGAGAGAATTTCCCTTCATTCGGTGGCGATACCCGCCATGCACTGAATATTTAATTGGAAGAGAGTTTTCCTGCGTATCGTAAACTGAAACATCCGGTAAGGTCACATGGAAGCCTGATAAGCCCACCCAAACTTTCGGGCTATACAATAAAGCACCTGCACCGAGATCATAGAAATTAGCAGGACGCACAGTTCCTGATTCCAGCGATGGCACATTGCCCTCACGAATCATTTGATCATAGAATGTCAACTTCGTAAAGTCAATTGCTCGCTGGCCCACTCCAAACTGCAAGGCTGGTCGAAAGAATAAGTTTCTCTTTATACGCGCCTCATATGCGTACTGCAGAGCCAGCGTTGTAGAACGCAATGCGCCCGAGCCGGCTTGCTCATAATTAATCATGCCGCCAATGCCACTATTGATTCCCGGAAAAAACTGATCGAACGTTATGTTTCCGGCATTAAATGCGCCCGGTATTGATGTCCACTGGTTGCGATATTGCACACACGCGCGGCTTTGCACGGACGCACCTGCAAAAGCCGGATTCACCGCTGTAGGTGCTGCATAAAATTGTGTGAACTGTTGGTCTTGCGCACCGGCAGCTGACATGATTAAACACAACAGCACGATGACTGCTCCCTTAAGAAAAGAGAATCTCATTTCGAAAAATTGTATGTCGATTGGCTGTTGCATCTATTTTATAAGTATTGTCACATCGCCCGCTTTGTCGTACTTCTGGCCATTCACAAATTTCGCCTCCACTTTCCAAACATACACATCCTGTTTCACAAGCTTTCCCCTGTAATATCCATCCCATCCTTTGTCAATATCGATACTCTCGAAAAGTAGTTCTCCCCACTTGTTATAAATCTGAAGTTTGTATTCATCCACCCCCTTATGAATAGGGAAGAAAACATCATTGTCGAGGCTATTGGGATTGTAATACCCACCACTACTCGTAAGAGGGTCGGGCGTAAAGGCATAAATTCGATTTCACCCACATCATTTGCTTCAATCAGTCCAAGCAATGTCAAGGTATCCGAACAGCCGTTGCCGTTCACTGCTATCAACGTGATATCATATTCACCACGCTCCTGGTAATAGTGTAAGGGATTTTCTTCTGTGGAAGTTTCACCATCGCCGAAATTCCAGTAATAGGACGAGGCATTTGCTGAAAGATTCAAGCAGTATACAGGTTCGCCCGGCACATTTACATTGGTAGGTGTCACCGCAAAAGAAGCAGTGGCATTTGCATACACGTAAATAATTTGTTCCTGCGTCATTGTGTTGCTGCTGCCGTCAGGGCCGACCACATTCAGAGACACGGTGTAAATGCCGGGTTGATAGTAGGTATAAACCGGATTCTGGGCCGTGGACTGATTGCCATCGCCAAACGACCAGGTCGATACA
>JBJTRD010000046.1:0-2007 GCA_046075945.1 Flavobacteriales bacterium | reverse complement strand
ATTGTGCTTCTTGCACAATGCAGCGAACGCGTCGATGTCTGCAGGCATTCCAATTTGATGCACAAGCAAAACGGCTTTCGTTTTCGGAGTGATGCGCCTTTCCACATCGGCTGCGTCGAGATTGTAAGTCTCGGGGTGCACTTCCGCAAAAACAGGCGTAGCGCCTACATACATAATGCTGTTGGCTGTGGCTATGTAGCTCATGCTCGGACAGATTACTTCATCGCCCGCGCCAATGCCCGCTACAATCATTGCCAGATGCAGGCCTGTAGTACAATTGCTCACAGCCACTGCATGCTTTGCTCCGGTGTACGCAGCAAATTTCTCTTCGAACTCCTGAACGCGCGGGCCCTGTGTAATCCATCCCGACATAATCGTGTCGTAGGCCGCCTGAGCATCTTGCTCGTTCAAATAAGGTTTTGCTATAGGTATCATCTGCCTGTTATCGTCCGATGCCGATATAACGAATACCGGCTTGTTCTACGTGTTGTTTGTTGAGTTGATTGCGACCGTCGATTACAAGGCGCACTCCTGAAGCGTGCAATTTAGAAAAGTCGAGTCCTGCGTATTCCTTGTGCATGGTGACCAGAAACACCACTTCTGCCTGGCTTGCATACACATCATCGGCTGCAACAAATCCTTTCCTTTCCAACTCCGATTTTGAAAATTCCGTGTCGTGCAACTGCACTTCAAAATTATTTTTCAGCAATGCATCGCGCAGCAGGTAACTCGTGCTGAAGGTATCTTCCTTGATGTTGGGGCGGAAACTCAACCCCAGTATAAGTGCCGACTTTTTCTGCACATGCGATGCTGCGAGCGCAACAGCATAGGCAGCCATCTCATCGTTGATAATGCGGCTCTTCGAAGCAAGTTCAAAATCGAAACCCGCCTGCTTGAAATTGTTGATGAGGAAATACGGATACACAGGCGTGCAGTGCCCGCCCACGCCAATGCCCGGCTGAAGCAAATACGCTTCACCATCGGTGTTGATGAGTGGAATGAGATCCGCGAAATTGACGCCAATACGATTGGAAAACATGGCCAGCTGATTCGACAGTGCAATGTTTACGTCGCGATAGGCCATACCCGCAAGCTTCACCATCTCGGCCGCTTCAATGCTATCGACGATATGGATAAGCGAACGATCGAAGAACCATTGATAAATATCGAGTGCCTTTTGCGTTGCTTCGGGCGAAACACCGCCAATCACTTTCGGTGTGCGCAGCAACTGTTCGAGCATGGTGCCGCTCTTGATGCGCTCCGGGCTGTGCACCAGCAAAAAATCCGTTCCGTGTTTTTTCCCCTTCGATTCGATGGCAGGCACCACAACGTTGCGTCCATAACCTACAGGTATGGATGTTTCAATTACGATGAGAACGTTGTTTGAAAAGTGCGGCGCGAGTTCTCGAAAGCAATTCAGAAAGGGCTCATCAAGAATGTTTTTCTGTTGATCAACAAGCAACGGAATGGCCACAATCACTGCGGCGCTATCATGCACCTGCGAAAAATCGTTGGTGATGATGAGTTGACCCGATGCGAACGATGAAGTAAGCACGTCCGACAATCCGGGTTCATTGCTTTCATAGTTTCCTTCCGAAAAAACACGGTGCAAATCCGGATTAATATCCACCGCTACCACGGTAGTGTCGTGCTTGAGCATGTTGGCTACTATGGCCTGCCCAATCTTCCCAAAGCCGACTACACTAATTTTTTTCATACTGTTCTTTGAACCATTTCAATGTATTGTACACGCCCTGCGCAAGATTTACCTGCGGCTGCCATCCATACATATCGCGCAGTTTATTCACCTTCGGATAGCGCACCCGAATCTCGGTGAAATCCATTGGCACAAAATCTATTTTCGAATGCGAAGGTGTACCTTCCAGTTCGCCTGCAGCACGAATTACTTCTTCGCCAAGGCTCACGGTAGTTGCTATTGCCCACGGATTTCCCACATTGAAACACTCCGGGCCCGGATGGGGCTTGTTGAATATCACCATCAGCGCC
>JBJTRD010000045.1:0-7067 GCA_046075945.1 Flavobacteriales bacterium | reverse complement strand
CACAGCGGTGTATATGGTGGCGCAGTGTGCAACCCCATCAATATTTTGGCGAAAATGGTTGCAAGTATGCACGATGAAAACAACCACATCACCATTCCCGGATTTTACGACAAGGTGCAGGAGTTGAGTGCAACGGAGCGCGAGGAATTGAATAAAGCACCTTTCGATGTGGAAGCCTACAAGCGCGATCTCGATATCGATGCCGTGTGGGGCGAAAAGGGATATACAACCATTGAACGCACAGGCATTCGCCCTACGCTCGACTGCAATGGTATCTGGGGCGGCTACATCGGCGAAGGAGCTAAAACTGTCTTACCATCCAAAGCATTTGCAAAAATTTCGATGCGCCTCGTGCCAAATCAGGTGAGCGATGAAATAACCCAGTTGTTCAAGAAGCATTTTGAAAGCATTGCGCCCAAAGGTGTACGCGTGGAAGTGCGACCCCATCACGGTGGTGAGCCAGTGGTAACACCAACGGACTCGAAAGCTTACAAGGCGGCCAGCGACGCTATGTTGAAGACCTACGGCAAGAAGCCGATTCCAACACGTGGCGGTGGTTCGATTCCAATCGTGGCGTTGTTTGAAAAGGAGCTTGGAGTGAAAACAGTGTTGATGGGCTTTGGTCTGGATAGCGACGCGCTCCATTCACCCAACGAGCATTACGGAGTATTCAATTACTTCAAGGGTATTGAAACCATCCCGTATTTCCATCACTATTTCGCGCAGTTGTGAGGTGGTTGAGGGGAAATAGCCTGTTATGGATGCTAGTGTTATTGGTCCTTTCAACCATGGAGTCTTGTCGCGTCTATCGCGATGTAGAGTTCAAGGGAGTGAAGGATACGCGATTCACAAGCTTCGATATGAAAGGGATTTCGTGTGAGTTTGATGTGGAACTCTACAATCCGAATCTGTACAACATTACGATGGTGGAGTCCGATATTGTGCTCTACATGGAAGGAACGCGCATTGGCAAGGTGCAACTTCCTTCGGAGGCGGTATTAACACACGAGGCAAGCACGACCTTGAAACTTTCCTGCACTGCAGAGACTTCGAGTATTCCGAAATTGCTGGGCGGTGCTGTTGGGCTTGTATTTAAAAAGGACATTGTTATTCAAGGCAAGGGCAGTGTCACTGCCAAGGCCTTTCTGATTTCCAAGACCATCCCGGTTTCGTTTGAAGAGCGTATCCGAAAGGAAGACCTTGGACTTTAATTAAGTCACTGAAAATCAACTGGAAGTTTTGTTCTGGAAATTTTCCGTTGATCTGCTTGGAACAACGGAGGCCTGTGCTATATTTGCGCCCCCTTTTAGAGGGAAAAATCAGTATAAATCGTTTTAAATTTTTTGAGTCATGAGTAAGCGTACCTACCAACCATCGAACACCAAGCGTCGTAACAAGCATGGTTTCCGTAAGCGCATGTCGACTGTAAAAGGTCGCGCGGTATTGGCTGCACGCCGTAAAAGAGGTCGTAAGTCATTGACGGTTTCCAGCGAGCGTCGTCACAAAGGAACTGTTCGTCTGTAATAGTTTCATCCAACAATATTCAAGGCTGCCTTCGGGTGGCCTTTTCTTTTTGACAACCTGTTTAGGTTTAATTTCGAAACATGAAGATTGTGATTAATACTCGATTGATGCTGCGCGGTAAGCTCGATGGCATCGGTTGGTTTACTCACGAAATATTTTCGCGCATGGTGCGCATGCACCCGGAGCATGAGTTTCTTTTCATCTTCGATCGGCCGTATGCCCCCGAGTATGTATTCGCTCCCAATGTGCACGCGCACATCTTGCCCCCCCAAGCGCGCCATCCTCTGTTGTTTCGTATCTGGTACAATTGGATGATACCGCGCAAGCTGAGGCAGATAGGTGCCGATGTGTTTGTTTCACCCGATATGATGTTGTCGTTGCGCACCGAGTGTAGGCAGATTGTGGTGTTGCACGACCTGAACTTCGAGCACTATCCGGGCGATTTGCCGGCGCACATTACACGTTACTTGCGCACCCACACACCGTTGTTCGCTCGCAAGGCATCGAAAGTGGTTACCGTGAGCGAGTTCAGCAAGGCCGACATCGTGAAGCAATATGCCATTGATTCGAATAAAATTGAAGTAGTGCATAATGCCGCACAATCTGCGTATCGCGTGTTGAATGAAGAAGAACGAACGGCGACACGAGTGCGCTACACGCACGGTGAGCCCTATTTCGTTTTCATTAGCTCTATTCACCCGCGCAAAAATTTGCAGCGACTGCTGCAGGCATACGAGCAGTTTCGTGAGCGCACAGGCAGCAACGTGAAGCTGGTGGCGGTTGGTCGGCGGTTTTGGAAAAATGAATTGCTCGATGAAACACTGCGCTCCATGCGATTTGCAAATGACGTCATTTTTACGGGCCATTTGGAACAGGAAGAATTGAGTAGCGTGTTGGGCGCAGCGATGTGCCTGATGTACGTAAGTTATTTCGAAGGCTTCGGAGTTCCTATTGTCGAGGCGTTTCAGAGTGGTGTTCCGGTCATTACATCCAATGTCTCATCAATGCCGGAAGTGGCGGGTGGTAGCGCACTGTTGGTGGATCCTTTTAATAGTGCCGCTATTTCGGATGCCATGGTTCGCATGTATCAAGATGAGAAACTGCGGGTAAGTTGCATTGAACAGGGGTTGAATCGCGCACGAGACTTTAGCTGGGAAGTTTCGTCCGAACGGTTTTGGAACGTCATTCAACAAACCATTCAATCATCGTGAGCGGGTTAAAGCGGTTTCATAAAAAAGGTGTTTTGGAGGCCGGGTGCGATGAAGCCGGCCGAGGTTGCCTGGCGGGGCCTGTAGTTGCTGCGGCTGTGATATTGCCCGCGAGGTTTAATCATCCGCTGCTCGATGACTCGAAGAAGCTGAGTGAAAAGCAGCGAGCCGTGTTGAGGCCCGTCATTGAAGCAGAAGCACTGGCGTGGGCTGTCGGAATTGTTTCGGTGGAAGAAATAGATGAGATCAATATATTGAATGCTTCATTTCTTGCGATGCATCGCGCGGTAGCTTCCTTGAAAGCAACACCCGAGTGGTTGCTCATCGATGGGAATCGATTTAAGGCCTATCCTGAAATTGGGCATACCTGCATCATCAAGGGCGATGGTATTTATCGATCGATAGCTGCTGCATCGATTTTGGCTAAAACGCACCGCGATGAAATGATGGATGCACTGCACTACCAACATTCGGTCTACGGATGGAATCGCAATAGAGGATATCCGACCAAAGATCATCGGGAAGCTATCCGAGCGCACGGTCCGTGTGAGCATCACCGAATGACGTTTACGCTTCTACCGGCTCAATTGGAATTGAGCTTCTAGCGATTCGCGTCTTTACCGCGTTATAAGTATCTTGCCTGTGACCCGACCCTGAGGTGATGAAAGTGTAACGAGGTAGATACCACCGGGAAGTTCTTCCAGCGTGTTGATGGTAACAAAATCGCTTTCGTGAATTGCGGCAATCTGAGAGGTATGAACCAGCTGACCATTCATGTTGTAGACTTCGCACAACGTGCTTCCGTGAAGCCACGATTCCGAGGTGTTGATGGTTATATCATTTCCTTGTGAGCTCATCAACGTGATTTTGCCTGTTTCAAAAACAGGTTCCGGCTCGTCTTCCCACTCGTAAAATTCTGTCCATCGATTTTCACCCCAATATTCATCGGGGAGCATACCGGCAGTGGGTGGAGTGGGAAACGAGCAGCAGCTGATGGGAGAACCTTCGGGGGGTGAAGATGTATTTCGGAACCCTACGAAGCACGGCCAGCTCCAATCGGACTGTTGGCCCGGTATGGTGACCACTTGACCGCTTGCGTTGGTGTACGTTGCGGGCAGCACTCGACATTGCGCTTGAAGGATATAAACCTGACCCAATGGAATTGGATAGGATGCGGGTGAGTAGTAATAATTAAAACTCCAACCCGTAGTAAGTGCACCACCGGTAGGGTTGAACGGGTTGGCAGCGCATGGATCTACGGGCATAAGTCTGAACCTATATTGGTCCATACCGGTGGGAGAAACAGCCTCCATCAGAGGGCCTGTTTTATTTCTCCAAACGCAATAATTGGAGAAGCCCGCAGAATTTGTGTTGAGAATATTCGTGTAGGGCATACCACATGAATTGAAAGTGCAGGGCCCACACCATTGGGGATTGTTGTTGCATCGTTTCGCCCGCACATAGATTTGATACACTTTTCCATATCGGAAGTAGTCTACATAGGGGGCAGTATTTGTAACAAAAACAGAACTGGAGCTCCAGGGAGTAATGAATTCTGTTTGGCCATTGTCGGTCACGAACTTGTACTGAAACTGGAGATTGTCACCAACAAAAGAAGTTTCAACATAGGTGGCGAAAATATTACAGAAGGTTCCGCCACAGTTCGAGTTTTCAATGGAGATTGTTGGACACAGGCTTCCGCATAAGTTGAGTTTTCTGCCGATGGAATAGCCCCACCAAATGTTGCCACAATCGGCATCGGTTGCCTGAATTTCTACGTAAGCGATAACGGAATCAAGATTTTCGCAAACACCTGCGGAGATATTGAAGTTATTAATGTCGCCCGCGGTTGTGTAGGGGCCATATACGTTGCCGCTACCATCGAGAAACTTCCATCGGGTGTTTCCGGTGGGGTAGAGAATAGTTGTTCTTTTGAAGTTGGTTGTGAGGTTGTAGCAGGTAGCTGCGCCCGGTGGATCCGGGAAAAAATTGCTTCGGATACTTACAGCAAGGTGCTCGTAGAGAATGCTGAATGTTCCGGCACCCGGACCGTCGGAGCGGCCTACGCGCACTTTGTAGGTGTTGCCCATAACCAGCGAGTTTATGCACACTACTTCTTTCAGTCCGACGCCGTTAGCGTTCGAGGATGCGAGGGAAGCGCCTGTTGCAGTTGCATTCCATACTTCGAGGTTTACATTAAAGCTACTGGGACTACAAACTTTTATTTTGGCCACTTCAGCAACTGCTACGAAGTGAAACCATACGTCGTTATTCATTGCGCCGTTTCCGGTAGGCTGCGGCGAAGCTGAGGTGCCCAGGTTGTAGGTTGTAGTGCCACACTGCGACGTAGTGAGGTTGGTATAGGAAACCATAGAGGTGGCTGTGAGCGCGATTGAACCCGAGGCCTCTTCGTTTTGTGCTCGGGTAATAAGAGCACTAAGTACAATCGCAGCGAATATGTATAGAGCTTTCATGGCGAATGGATTGTTATCAAATATAATAGACAATCCAACTCACAATGGGTTGCGTGTCGAAAAAATTAACTCAATTATGAACCTCACTAAGTTCAATAACATCTCGTATGAGCGTCGGATTGAACTTGTCGTAAACGTCTTCACGTGGTGTGAGCTTGAGGCTGTCGGCATGAATGGAGTGAAATTTATCGATGGGGTCCTCGCTGGCTAACAGCGGAATTGCCACTTCTTCGGTAATCATACTTTTTGCATAATCGCTCATGCTTCCATAATTCTGAAGGGAAAAATTGCAGACTCCCATGCCGAGTGCATCATAGAAGGTGGTGCTGTAGATGCTTATTTGAATTTTAGAGTTTTGAAGTAAAACGTCCAGGGGAATTTCGACATCGCGAATCACCACACCCTTCGAGGATAGAGCGTAATACACATCTTTGTTTTTCTCTTGTGGATGCAGTTTGATGACAACGTGCCAATCGGGGTGTTTGTGCATGTATGTCAGCAGAATTTCAATGTAGCTGATATAGTCTTCATGTAAATTTTTCTGTGCGCAAACGAGCACAATATTTTCTTTTTCAATTGCATTCATTTTAGATTCGGATTGCCTGTAGAGGTAATCACCTGCTACATGAATCTGGAATGAATGAAACTCGCATCCGTTTTCTAGAATGCGCTGCCAGTAAGGCCCGTAAACAAGTAGCTTGTCGGAAAAAAAGGCCTTGCTTATCACTGAAGCGAATTGTTCATGATAAACGTAATACAGGTCATTGGTAGCAATAAGCCCATGCTGAAACTCGATGCTTTCGATACCCAGTATTTTCGCGGCAGCCAGCATTCCTTCATTGTGGTAGTGGCACACGAAGAGTAATTTACGGGTTGGTTGCCCTTTAAAAATAGAGTAGAATAGACGGAACTCTTCGAAGAAAATGTGCATCGCCGATCGGATTTGACGCATTTCCGAAGTAGTGAACTGGCGGCTTTTTCTAGCTGCACGAAGGCTCAGGTTGATCTCGACAAGTAAATCATACTCGAGCGCATCAAGCGGTGAAAATGCGCCTGCAAGTTCTTTTAGTTTGTAGTCGGCCGGTATTATGGAGCTTGTAACCTGGTTGATGGTAGTTACTCTATTGATTCCAATTAACTGAATAATTCGGTCGAAATAGATAGATCGCCATTGTCCTGCTTCGTCTTTAATGACCCGATTTGGAAAGAGAATAACGTATTCTTTAAGCGCGGCTCTTTTTGCGGGGGGTGCATGAAATTTAGATTTTGACCAATAGATGAAACGCTGAAACCAAAGGGGGAAATTCAGGTAATTAAAAATAATTTTCTTCCGTTGTTTTGTAAAATGGAAGTAAAGTCCGTGCTGAAAAATTTTCAAAAATGAATACTTCGACCTTCCGTATCTGGAAGGGTGTAAAAGTTTAACCTTTAAGTATTCGTTGATTATTGAAAACGGAACATGTTCCATAAAGCTCAATTCCTTGCAGCAACGAAAATAGAAAAGGATTGAGCCGGCTCAACGTATGTTCACATTTGAGGAACCGCCCACACCGTTTTTGTGCTACAAACAGGAAACTTCAGACACCACTTCACCATTTCACCATTTCACCCAACCCCAATCATCCTTCTTTCGATAAGGGAAGTACCACGTAGAATGAGGCGCCTTTCCCCTCTTTGCTCCAAAAGAATACGCGCCCGTCATTTTGTTCAACAATTGTTTTGACCATCGCTAATCCGAGTCCTGTTCCGGTCGATTTAGTTGTAAAGTTGGGTACGAAGATTCTGCTGTGATTGCTTGTTGGAATTCCGATTCCATTGTCACTAATGCGAATTAGTATGTCTTTCTTTCTCTTCTTTACCT
>JBJTRD010000044.1:0-4407 GCA_046075945.1 Flavobacteriales bacterium | reverse complement strand
CCACATCCAGGTTCATAAAATTTTCACCTCGCTTTCCGGTCATTGTTTTGGTTAGCACTCGTTCACCAACCATATTGACTACTGTAAGTTCCACCCGGTCGTTGTTGCCAAGCGAGAAAGCAATACGCGCATTTTGATTGGCCGGGTTCGGAGAAACTGCACCCAAAGCGAATGTGCTTTCAACTTCAGCTACAGAATTGGGATTGGCACAATCGGATACAACGAAGGTGTACCCCGGAAAAGAATAGGGTAACTCTAAAGGGAAACCTGCCAATGAAGCGGAAACAGTTACATCGATACTCACGGGAAAATCACCTACTTGATTCGGGACACCCGAAACGGTTCCGCAGTACTGAGATCCGGCAGCAAATGAACAATTAGCAGGATTGCAAGCCAACTCAAGGCCAAGCGCAGTGATATCGGTGCCGCCGTTGTAGGTAATACCATCGAGTGTAATGCTCGTTACAGGAATTCCGGCGTAGGCCGGATCAATAGCTCCGGCATCGCTTGGAACCAGAAAATAAATCGTTTGCGAATACGGTTCATTTAGACAACCCGCAGCCAAACCTGAAGCTACATCGGGGTAAACTCCGTATTCCACATCACCGAAATCATGATCGGAAGGATTGCATTGTGCCGTGGCCGCAAAAAAGGAACACAATGCAAAAGCAGAAAGTAAAATTCTCTTCATAGATGGTTTAAATATCGCGTTCAACTTCTTCCATATAAACGAGGTCAACAGCCTCGTTTTGAGTAGGAGTAATTTTCAAAACACTTTCAAGCTGCGAGATAGCTATCAGCTTCTTCACTGCATCTTGAAGTCCACAAATTACGAATGTTCCATTCGAATCGCGGCACAGTCTATTACCAACGAGAATAGCGCTTAATCCCGATGAATCGATATAGCGGGTTTCAGTTAAATCGATGATGAGGTTTTTGCGTCCCTCCTTATTCATCATGACGATTTCGCTTTTCAATTCAGGCGCATGCAATGCATCGAGCTTTTCAAGCTTCGAAGCGATTACTACAACTTTATCTTTTTGGATAACTTCAAATTTCATGGTCTTCGGGTTTGGGTCAAAAATAAACTCTTTTTTCCTTGTCGCGCAAATTTGGTGTATAAGTCGCCGACCGACAGAATTGGTTACTTATGTTCGATGATGAATTTCTTGGTTAGCCCTGAGCCTTTTTCGCTGAGGAACGTGATGAAATAAACTCCGGAAGGAAGCGCATTGCAAGCTACACGCTCGCGCGATGAACGAATGGGAGCTTCTGCGAGCAACAATCCTTGAGCATTGTATATGCGATACCCTTTGAGTGTGTGGTAGTCTGAGCCTACGATGGTGATTTCCTGGTCGGCGACAGACGGATAGATGCTAACATCTTCGAACGATAATTCGTCGTTTTTCACACTCACCATGCAAGGCTGGTCGGGATTGTTGGGGTCGGCATACGCTCCATCGATGAGCAACTCACCGGTATTGTCGGGGTCGAGCCAAACTTTAAGTTTTTGATTGGCCGCATTTGGATTGTCATCCCAACTCTTGTCCATCTTACCATAAAAATCCGGTGCTGTAGGGGAATCGCAATAGGAACTTCCACCTGTTAGCTGTCCGACGATACGCTTATCCTGATTGAATAGTGGTGATCCTGAAGACCCACCTTCAGTTACGCCGTGGTTTGTTTCTGTTGCCATCCAACTCACCCTCCAGTGATAGCCTGGAGCACCCCAGGTGCCTGAAAGAATATTGGTAGCCGTAGAAATCTTTTTTACGTCGCCTGCAGGATGGTGAATGCCCACAACATCGGCCGGTGTGTTCGCTCGTGAATCCCAACCTGCATAGAACACATTGTAGCTATCTGGGATGGCGTCTTCCAGTTCTAACAGTAAAAAATCAGAACCGTTATCACCTCCGCCATCGTTACTGTCGGCAAGGTGCAATACACCTACCCGATTACTGGTGCTGGGGCCGCTACCCGAGCCACAACTTGCCCGCTGGTATTTAAATCTTACAGAACATTGCAACCATTCCGTATCACTCACACCAATGCCACAATGCAATGCCGTCAGTATATACTTGCGACAATCGCGGGCCGTTGTATTCACTACCGAACCGGAGCACAGACCCTGGCCTGTTCCGTCGTTGATCAACAGTCGAACGACTGCATCGCGCTGCGCTGTCCATTCGCTTCCCTCCGGACAATTTACATCGACCTCACAGAAGTCGGAAGCACGTGAGTTATCTTCAACCTGATAGTCTGAGTAGTCGTAAACATAGCGATACATGTGCGAAACCGACTGAATGTTGATGGATGGTGTGCCCACGACCGTGGCCGGTTCGTAGTATTCCACTATGGCCTCATCTCCCAACACCTCGCCCATCATAAAACGACCGTGTACATTGCAGTCATCCATAGAGAATGGTCCGACCATCGTTTTGCGATCCTTGGCATACAAAAACATGACGGCACCTTGCGGAATGTAGAGGCCGTCGAAGTAAACGCACACCCCCTTCGCACCGGCAGAACGAAAGCGATACTGCCAAAGTCTGTCACCATTACCGAGCATAGTCCAGGTGCCGGCATTTTCTTCATTCAAGTTTAGGGGAATGATGCGGCCAATGTTGGTGCGGCCACCCTGCTCTTCTATTCGGGTATCCTCTGCCAACAGCTCGTCATGATTAAATGTGGCTAGCTCTGCCAAAGGCAATTGCTCCAATTGTGCCATCGGAATCTGATAACCGAATGGTTCTGTCTGAGCAAGTGCGTGCTGCATGAATACAACTAAAATGAGCGAAGTAAAAATTCTCATAAGCGGTTTATGTGGTTACTTTTTGGACGTGCAAAATACATCGCAAAAGAATACATACGATCTTGATTCAAATATCCCTACCCCCCTAGATTCAGACCCCTTCATACCTTCAAAATTCTTAGTCCTGTCAGTACAATAATTTTAAGATCACCGAGCAATGAATGCTTTCGAACATATTGAAGATTGAGCAGGAGTTTGGCGGGCATTATCTCGTTGATATAGGTTTCTTCCGGATTCTGAGAAGCCGCCAGCAAGTCGTTTTCGCTGAAATATTTTAAAGACGCATAGTCGGTAATACCGGGGCATACGGAGAGTACTTGCAGTTGTTCTGAAGAATACATGGCCACATAACGCGGCACCTCAGGTCGGGGACCTACCACGCTCATTTCACCCAACAATACATTCCACAGTTGGGGAAGCTCATCGACTTTGTATTTGCGAAGAAAATAACCCGCCCGTGTAATACGACGATCAGAAGACCCTACGGTTAGTTGCCCTAGCTGCTCCGACTGCGGATGCATGGTCCTGAACTTCCAGAGTTTGAATGACTTTCGATGAAGCCCAACTCGCTCCTGACCGAAAAACACACCGCCTTTGCTGTCGAGCAATACCCAGAGCGAAAGCGTTATCATAAGTGGTAATAGCAGCACCAGCATGCAAGAAGCAAAAACAATATCGAATAGTCGTTTTATCATGAGGCCAGCACCGAATTCACCGCTGCAATGACCGCATCGGCCACGCGCATTGCATCATCATCACTCAAATTGTAATAAACAGGTAAGGATATCTCTGCCGAATATTGTTTCCATGCATTCGGATATTCATCCATGCGATACCCCAACCCCTTGTAGAGCGATAGTAATGGGAGCGGTTGAAAATGCACATTGAGTGCGATGCCTTGTTCCGCAACTATCCGAATCACCTCGTCGCGCTGAGCCTCATTCAATTCTGATACATGAAGCATGTATAGGTGATAGCAACTCTCGGCATGCTGCGACTCAAACAGGGGGGCTGAAAACCAGGGTTGCGAGGAAAAACGAGCGGTGTATTGCGTGCAAATGGACTTTCGACGAACCAGCGTATCGTTATCGTATCGGTCGAGCTCGACCAGTCCAATAGCAGCCTGGATGTCGGTCATGTTGCATTTGAACCCGGCCTCCACAATATCATATCTCCATTGACCTGCTTGTGTTTTAGATAGAGCGTCCTTGGTTTGACCGTGCAGAGCTGATATATTAATGGATCGCCACACCTCGTCATTATCGAATGGGGCGGGTAAATTCAAGGTAATGGCTCCTCCCTCTGCTGTTGTGAGGTTCTTCACTGCGTGAAATGAAAATCCCATTACATCGGCCTGCGCACCCACTTTGCGACCCTTATAGCTAGCTCCGAAACTATGGGCTGCATCGGATATTACCAGAATTCTTCCCAGCTGTTGCTGACGTTCTCCGGTAGGGTTGAATTTCGACTTTACTTCGGGCCGCTGCGCCAACTGCATGATGAAATCGTAATCGCAAGGCATTCCACCAATATCAACCGGCATAATAACTTTGGTAGCGGTAGTAATGTGTTTCTCGATCTGAGCTGCATCAATT
>JBJTRD010000043.1:0-2828 GCA_046075945.1 Flavobacteriales bacterium | reverse complement strand
ACTTCCGAACCGACCGTTGCCGCGAGATAACGGAGGTTCTGACACAACGTGATATGCCGGAACACGGCATGAGCAAATTGCCGCTCTACTATGTGACGATGACCAACTACGACGATTCCTATCATGACGTGAAAGTTGTTTATGACAAGGATAATTTGAATCAGACATTGGGAGAAGTACTGGAAGCCGCCGGTGTATCACAAATTCGAATTGCAGAAACAGAAAAGTATCCGCACGTCACTTTTTTCTTTAGTGGTGGGCGCGAAAAGGAATTTACGGGCGAGCGCCGAATAATGATTCCCTCGCCGAAGGTTGCTACGTACGATTTGCAACCGGAAATGAGCGCACATGGAATTGCAGATGCTATTTGCGCAGAAATGAAAACAAATCCACCCGGTTTCATTTGTCTGAATTTTGCGAACCCCGATATGGTTGGTCATACCGGCGTATTCAACGCGATTATAAAGGCAGTTGAAACCACCGATGAATGTCTGAAGCAGGTTGTAGATACAGGGATAGACCGTGGATACTCGTTTGTCATTATTGCCGATCATGGCAATGCCGATTATGCAGTGAATGAAGATGGGTCGCCCAATACAGCGCACACCACGAATCCAGTGCCGGTTTGGATTATCGATTCGGAGGTCCAACATGTTCGCTCCGGAAAATTGGCTGATGTCGCACCCACTATTTTAAAACTTCTACATATCTCACAACCACAAGCAATGACCGGCCAGGCACTCTGTTAATAGGTACTGGGGACTAGGTAATGGAGACCGAAAGGCATATGAATCGACAAAGGAAAGAACTTTCGGTCTTCAGTCCCTTGTCCCCAGTCCTCAGTCCTCCCATTCCATCGTCATCTGAGCAATCCGACTCACAAGCGCTTCCGAGCTCATTTGCTCCCGAAGGCGATCGACCATAATCGGAAATGCGAGGGGAGTTGGTTTTTCCGGACTTCGCAGAACGAGCCGCTGCTGTTGCATGCGCTCAAGCGCAGCGCGCGTGCGGGTGTATTCCAGTTGCTGATGTATTACCTCGTCGATGGCTTGACGCAATAGCAAATTGTCGGGCTCGTACGATTCAAAAACTTGATAGATCAGCTGAGAAGAACTCTGTAAATGACGATCTTTTATTTTTTGTCCGGGATATCCTTTGAACACTAATCCTGCAATAGCAGCAATATCGCGGAATTTTCTTTTGGCCATTTCACCAGCGTTTATTCCGGCCAGAATATCCTGTTCGAGTGCCCGTATGCTGAACAGCCCATTTTCAACGAGCTGCTGCAATGGAATCGGATGATTACTCAGCATTTCAAAACCATAATCGTTGTATGCAAGCGAAAAACTGATAGGCACTTGTAGTCCTATGCGATAGGCGAAGAGGGAGGCCAGTCCTTCATGCACAGCGCGCCCTTCGAAGGGATAAAAAATGGTGTGAACACCTTCTTCAGTTTGAAAGGTTTCAATAAGCATTTCATTTTCGGAGGGCACATGCGATCGTGTTCGCTGTAGTTCAAGAATGGGCTGAATAAACGCGAGCTCGGTATGTGGACTGTTTTCAGCATGCTGAAGAACGCCTGCTGTTTGAAGTTGCCTGCGAAGCATCGAACTCATTTGGGAGGAAAGAGGAAGCCTGCCGCCAAGCCATACGGGAGTACGTCCTTCTGTGGCGTTCGATTTACGAACAAATGCAGTCATTTCCTTTATTTGAACAAGTTGAAGACACAATCCGGCAAACCAGAAATGGTCGCCTTCTTCGAGTTGCGTTATGAACGATTCTTCCACATGTCCAAGCATACCGCCTCTCTTCAGTTTTACAACCATCAGGGTGTCGCTCACAATCGTTCCTATCGACATTCGATGACGATTAGCAAGACGTGTCTGTGATATATTATATGTATCTTCTACTACCACAAGTTTCTGGTAATCGGCGTAGCTGCGAAGCGAGTTTCCTCCATGTGAGGCAAAGCGCACCACCCAGTCCCACTCGGATTTAGTCATATCGGAAAAACAATTCGTGCTTTTCACTTCTTGATATGTTTCCTCGCTTCGGAAGCCTTCACCACATGCAAGAGATAACAGATATTGAATCAGCACATCGAAGCAAAGAGTGAGCGGCTGCTTGCTTTCGATCGTTTGTTCTTCGATGGCTTGACGCAAGGAGGCGGCTTCGATGAGTTCGAGGGAATGTGTAGGCAAAAAGTAAATTCGGCTAATGGCATCCGGCCGGTGTCCGCTGCGTCCGGCACGCTGAATAAAGCGAGCCACACCTTTAGGGCCACCTATTTGAACGATGGTTTCAACCGGAGCAAAATCAACTCCCAGATCGAGGCTACTGGTGCAGATTACAGCTTTTAATCGCCCTTCATACAGCGACTCCTCCACCCACATTCTGATTTCCTTGCTTATGCTGCCATGGTGCATGGCCATAACACCCGCAAGCGATGGGTCGAGTTCGAGCAGTGTGCGGTACCAGATTTCGCATTGCGATCGAACGTTGGTGAAAATAAGTGTTGAACTGCTCGAGTGGATAATGGGTAGCAGATGCTTGGCGAGGCGAGTGCCTAGATGTCCGGCCCACGGCATGCGCTCCGCTTTTTCGGGTAGAATGGAAATGACTTCATACTTCTTTCGGATATCACTTTGTATGAGCAGCCCCTTGGAGTCTTTTCCCAGCAGGCATTGCATGGCCTCTTCCAAATTACCGATGGTCGCTGAAATACCCCAGACAATAAGTGATGGAGATAAATTTCGCAGTCGGCTGAGGGCTAGCTCCACTTGAACGCCCCGCTTGTTGCCCATCAGCTCATGCCATTCATCGGCAAC
>JBJTRD010000042.1:0-6479 GCA_046075945.1 Flavobacteriales bacterium | reverse complement strand
TTGAAGCCGGGGCAGTATTTATTAATGGCATGGTCAAATCTGATCCTCCTTTACCTTTTGGAGGAATTAAACGTTCTGGTTACGGTAGCCTCGCGTAGCAACCTCAGAAGAAATTGAACGTGCCCGCTTCGAAGGCTCGCTCTCACTTGCTGGCACGCAGGTTAGCGCCGATCGTGATGTGTTCAACGAAGACTTTAGCAATGGCTTTTTAGGACAGGGAACCAATGGCGCATGGACCTTTGAAGATACCGGCGGTAACACCATCTGGATGATGGCTGATGCCAATAGTCCCGCTGGTGCATATTCGGATCCCGGCCAGGCACTCAACTCAACTACAGCCGACAATGGTTGGGTAATTTTTGATGCAGATTTTTACCAAGGTGGAGAAATAACAACTACAAACCCGGCCGAAGATGTGAGCGGCTACCTCATTTCTCCTCCGGTGGATTTCAGTGCTTCTTCCAGCGTTATTCTTGAGTTTCAACAAGCATTCCGCTACTGCTGCGCCGATGATAAACCCTTCGTTTTGGAAGTAAGTAACGACGGCGGGTTTACCTGGACGGTGTATGATGCGGCTCCAACATTTACCGGCGGTGCAAATGACGCTTCAGCCAATCCGCTTGTAACCACTGTAGATATTTCTGCCGCAGCGGCAGGGCAAAACTTTGTCATTTTCCGTTTTGGTTGGCAGCCTAATGGCAATTCGAGTCACTCACATTATTTCTGGGGAATTGATGACGTGCGCGCTTATGAGAACCCTATTCAAAATGACCTGCGTGTGGTGCAGGTAACCAATGGTAACATTTTCGCCGATTACGAATACCGCTGTCTTGCCCTCGAGCAAGCAATTGATCCTTCTATGGGTGGTTTGGTAATCGGAACCATGTACCAAAATCTTGGAACCATCACTCAAAACGCAACTGTCACCGCTGAGGTGCTCGATGCGTCACAAACCAATGTGCTGGCAAGTGTGACTGAATCGGTTTTTGCATTTTCAAATGCAGAAAGCCCTACACCCGGCGACGCAACGGATACGCTCTATCTCGAAACACAATGGGCTCCAGCTGAGGCCGGGACCTATTTCGTTCGCACAACGATAGCGTACAATGGAACCGATGAAACTCCAGCGAATAACACATTGACGAGGAAGTTTCTGGTGGTAGATGGTGAATACGGCCATGATGATCCGACGTTAATCAATGGCGAAATGAATCCATTTTTAGGATCCGGAACCCCCGACGATCCTTTTAACCCAACTGGCTATGGCAGCTACCTTACTTGTTTCAACGCGGGCTCTACAGCCGGTGGTTTGAGCATTCGCTTCGACAATTCAACAGACGATTATTGTCCATTTAACATCTTATTGCTTGAGCGCGGTGAAGATTATAATTTGAGCGACGCCGTATATGCTGCGTATGGCGAATATCAGGTAGAGCCATTTTACGTTCCCACAGGAGGCTCTCAGCAATTTCCTATTTATCTCTCATTTGAAGACGCGGTTGACCTCAACGAGGGATCGACCTATTTTGCCGGTATACAAACTGAGTTTGCTACAGAACAAGAGCTTGCAGTAAAGGCTATCGATGAGGTCGATTCAGATTTCAGCACCGGATATTGGGCAGAGACAACTACCGCGGGAGAATTTTTGTGGTTCTTCGGAGTGAGTTTCCTAACAGATGCTACACCTGCGATACGACTGGTGTTGAATGAATTTGTAAGTGTGGAAGAAGAGGGCGAATACATCACTGATTTTGCTATTAGTCCTAATCCTGCTTCCAGCAATGCACAGATTCGTTTTAATCTCAATGCGGCTTCTTACATTGCTTACGAAGTGCGGGATATTCAAGGTAAACTTGTAACGTTTGATAATATTGGCCTGCATAGCCAAGGGGCGAATATGTTCAACCTGAACGTGAGTGAATACCCGGCAGGTAACTACATCTTCAACCTGGTAGTTGAAGGTGAGAAAATGTTCAGCCGCCAGTTCAATGTAACTCGATAATGAATTCGAAATATGTGAAAAGGCTCTCTTCGGGGAGCCTTTTTTTGTGCGGGATTTCCGTAAGTGCGATGTGCGAAGGGTGAATGAAGTGTTAGGAATAAATACCTCGCCCTTCGCACATCGCCCCTCATCCCTCGCCCTTAATCCGCTACATTTGCTCAAGCGTTCATACACTGTGCAAGTACACTACGATTTTTCTAAACTCCCCACTTTCCGCAAAGCGGTCGTAACCATTGGCACCTTTGATGGTGTTCACAAGGGGCACAAAGCGCTCCTACAGCGCATTGCTGAGGTTGCTAAGCGCGAAGGTGGTGAGTCTGTGTTGCTTTCGTTCTATCCGCACCCTCGAATGGTGTTGTATCCGGATGATCATCGAATTTCGCTACTTTCTTCTCCGGATGAAAAAATTGCGCAGCTCGAAAATGCCGGGCTCGATCATCTGGTAGTCTATCCGTTTTCACCCGAATTGTCAAGACTTTCTGCCTTTGAATATGTTCGGGATTTTCTGGTGAAGGGAATCAACGCGCACATCGTGGTGGTTGGACACGATCATCGATTTGGAAGAAATCGGGAGGGCGATTTCAATATGCTGCTGGAACTGGCGGATGTATTCGGATTTCAAGTGGAAGAAATTCCCGCTTTCGAAATAGATGAAATGGAAGTTAGCTCGACAAAGATTCGCCATGCGCTGGAAAAGGGCGACGTAGAAAGCGCCGCGGCCTTCCTGGGGCGCTCATATAGCATGCTTGGTGTGGTTATCAGAAACAGGCAACTCGGAAGAACAATTGGTTTTCCAACCGCCAACCTTCGCCTCGATTTCGAACATAAAATGATTCCCCATTACGGCGTCTATGTTTCACGCATACACACGTCGTTCGGAATTTTTAACGGTGTAACAAACATTGGAGTGCGCCCCACCGTGGGTTCGATCGACAAAGTTCACATTGAAACACATATCTTCGAATTTGACAATAACTTGTATGACTCGGAGGTTACACTGGAGTTACTGCATAAACTTCGGGATGAACAAAAGTTTGGTTCGGTAGCTGAATTGCAAACCGCAATTTTGGCCGATTGCACAAACGCTAAGAAATGGTTGGAAGGTTAATCCATAGTTTACTCATCACTGCCTGTATTGGCTTGCAGCTTCCATGCGACGGACAGTTGCTTTCTTTGAAGGATTTGGATACTGCTAAGGTTTATACAAGTATTCAGTCAGCACTCGTCCATCCGGAATCAGTTTTCAGGCTTGATCTATCCAAACAAAAATGGATGGGCTTGCCGGACGAACTATTTCAACTCGGCAACCTGCAGGAACTACGCTTGAATAAATGCCGAATCTCACATTTGCCCGATCGTTTTTCTGAGTTGCCTTTGTTGCAACACCTACAATGCGAGCACAACGAAATTGACACGATCCCACTCAGCATCACGCAGTTGACCCATTTACGTGTGTTGAATCTTGCCGACAATCTGATTGAACGTATACCGGATGAAATCGATCGCCTGGGCAACCTGGAAACACTTGCGCTGTGGGACAATCCGATTACCTACTACCCTGAACGCCTCACGGAAATGCCTCAATTGCGTGTCTTCGACGTGCTGAATAATGCGATGAGCCGCGATACACAGGAGCGGCTGAAAAATGGTCTGCCCAATTGTAAGATTATTATGTCACCACCCTGTGCTTGTATGGATGGTGAAGATTAAATACGGCTACAAAACCTTGTTCAGAAAGGTGCAGTGCACCGTTGTCGCTGCTAAACCAAGCCCCGAGGTCATGCCGGTAATCTTTACTTCTTGTGCGATGGTAGTTCGGTACAAATCTCATAGGTAGGCTGTTCCTTGTTAATTTAGGCGCATGAAACTTGTTTCTTTTCTCAACAATTATAATCCGCGCGTATTTCACAGCCCATACATCATTGCAGAGGCCGGGGTAAATCATGAAGGCTCTATGGAGCTAGCCAAACGCCTCATCGATGAAGCGGCCGAAGGAGGGGCGCACGCCATCAAATTTCAAACCTACAAGGCTGAAACCATTGCCAGCAAAGACTCGCCTTACTATTGGGACATTACCAAAGAACCCACTCGTTCGCAATTTGAGCTCTTTAAGAAATACGATAAATTCTGGAAGAAGGAATACGAAGAGCTTGCACGTTATTGCGAGACAGCTCACATCGAATTCATGAGCACGCCTTTCGATGTGGAAAGCGCTACGTTCCTAAATGATCTGATGCCTGTTTTTAAAATCAGCAGCAGTGACCTTACGAACCTGCCGTTCATCGAGTATCAGTGTTCATTCGGTAAGCCTATCATATTATCGACTGGTGCGGCTTACAAATGGGAGGTGATGCAGGCAGTTGAAACCATTGAGAAACATGGTAATAAATTATGCTTGATGCATTGCGTGTTGAACTATCCGACAATGGATGAGAATGCGAATCTTGGAATGATCAAAGACATGATTCGTCTGTTCCCGGATGTTGTTCCTGGTTATAGCGATCATACACTGCCGAAAGACATGCACACACTTGAAGTGGCTACGCTTCTTGGTGCCGCTGTTTTGGAGAAGCACTTCACGCACGACAAGATGTTACCTGGCAATGACCATTACCATGCAATGGACAAAGAGGATTTAAAGCATTTTCAAAAGCGCATGGATCGCACGTTCGAGTTGTTGGGAACCTTTGAAATGAAAGCACTTGAGAGTGAAGCACCGGCGCGCGCCAACGCACGCAGAAGCTTAGTCGCCGCAAAAAATATTCCCGCAGGAAAGTCAATTGAAATGAGCGACCTAACGTGGAAACGCCCGGCTAGCGGTATTTCCCCAAAGGATATACACGCTGTGATTGGCAAAAAAGCTTCACGCGATATTGGTGAAGATGAAGTGATGAAATGGTTTTTACTTAACGATTAAACGAATGCGCTACCAACAACTTTCAGCCGAATTCTATATCGGCGCCCGCAAACGATTTGCATCGCATATGCAAAAGGGCGGCGTAGCCGTGTTCTGCAGCAACGATATTTATCCAACCAGCGCCGATGGCCATTTTGCATTCAAACAGGCAACGGATATTTTTTATCTATCCGGCGTCGATCAGGAAGAAAGCATATTGCTTTTGTTTCCCGATTCATACCATGCACATCATCGGGAAGTATTGTTTCTAAAAGAAACCAATGAAACGATTGCCATTTGGGAGGGAGCGAAACTCACAAAGGAACAAGCAACAACGCAAACAGGCGTGAAGACCGTGTATTGGCTGAGTGAATTTGAGCGTGTGCTGAAAACGATTTTAGCCGAAGCCGCGTGTATTTATCTCAACAACAACGAACACACTCGGGCGGTTGTAGAAGTCGAAACGCGTGAAGCCCGCTTCTCGAAATGGGTGCGCGAACATTATCCGCACTACCGCATCGAACGCAGCGCGCCCATCATGCACCGTCTTCGTGCGGTGAAAGAACAGGAAGAGGTCAATCAGTTGCAACGAGCAATCGACATTACACGCGGCGGTTTTGAACGCGTCATGAAAATGGTGAAGCCCGGTGTGATGGAATACGAAATTGAAGCCGAATACATGCATGAGTTTCTCTCAAAGGGCTCTCGTGGTTTTGCTTACACGCCCATTATTGCCAGTGGTTTTAGTGCGTGTGTATTGCATTACATCGATAATGATAAGCCTTGTAAAGAGGGAGACTTGCTGCTCATGGACGTGGGTGCTGAGTATGGGAATTATAACGCAGACATGACGCGATGTATTCCTGTGAGCGGGAGATTTTCAGATCGCCAGCGTGCCGTCTATAATTCAGTGTTGAACGTTATGAAGGGAGCGAAAGCGTTGCTGAAGCCGGGTGTTCTCATGCACGAATACCACAAGCAGGTGGGAGAGTTGATGACCAAGGAGCTGGTAGATTTAAAACTCATCTCGATGGAGGATGTGAAGAATCAGAATGCGGCGTGGCCGGCGTATAAAAAATATTTCATGCACGGTACGTCACACTTTCTGGGGCTCGATGTCCACGATGTGGGTGACTGGACGCAACCTGTTGCTGAAGGAAATGTGTTCACCGTGGAGCCCGGTATTTACATTCGAGAGGAGAGTCTGGGCATTCGAATCGAGAACAATATTGTAATTACGAAAACCGGCAACACAGATTTGTTTGAACAGTTTGCGATTGAGGTAGAAGAGATTGAGAGCATGATGAGCGCATCGTAAACATGCCTTGGTGCGGGCGCACCGCAAAGCGTCTCAGCTTTCCATTACTTGGCTTTGCCATTTTCATACTCTACGCGCATTCGTTCTCTGCCGGTCTTTTCATCATAACTGATGTAGGTTCCGTGCAGCTTGTTGTTCTTGTAATTGGATATCTCAATTACACGACCACGCTCATCGTAGATAGTGCTTTTTCCATTTAGTTTTCCTTCTTTGAATTCGCAGTCGCGCATAGGTGCGCCGTGCGGATGAAAGTAGGACCAGCT
>JBJTRD010000041.1:0-5195 GCA_046075945.1 Flavobacteriales bacterium | reverse complement strand
AATCGGCGAAATGGCTGATCGCGTTGAAAACACACTGCGAAGCATCGGCCTGGTAAAAGAATTCGCACCGCTTGTTTACATTGTGGGACATGGAGCAAGTAGCACCAACAATCCTCATTACGCTGCGTACGATTGTGGCGCATGCTCAGGAAGGGCGGGCTCTGTGAACGCGCGTGTGGTTTGCGCAATGGCCAACCATCGGGAAGTTCGCGATATACTGGCTTCTAGGGGAATTCATATACCCAACTCAACACAATTTGTCGGTGCTTTGCACGATACCACCCGCGATGAAATTGAATTTTTTGATGAACGATCACTTTCTGCAGAAAACACAGAACGACATACACGACACATCAATCACTTCAATAAAGCATTGACGAAAAATGCTCGTGAGCGTTCGCGCAGATTCATCAACGTCAACTCACAAACAGATTCGCAAGCACTTCACGACCGCGTGAAACTTCGTTCCATTATGCTCTTTGAACCACGACCTGAATTGAATCATGCGACCAATGCCGCTTGTATTGTAGGCCGACGTGATCTTTCATCGCATCTCTTTTTAGATCGAAGAGCCTTTATGAATTCTTTCGATTACCGAGTTGATCCGGAAGGAAATTATCTCTTCCCAATCCTTCGAGCAGTTGCACCGGTGTGCGGCGGTATCAATCTGGAATACTTCTTCTCGCGCGTCGACAATCAAAAACTGGGTGCGGGTACTAAACTTCCGCACAACGTAATGGGCCTTTTCGCTGTCGCCAACGGAATAGATGGCGATTTACGTCCGGGGCTGCCGAGTCAGATGATAGAGGTGCATGAACCTGTCAGACTACTGGTCGTTGTTGAGCATTACGAAGATGTGATTCTGAACGTTATTCAGCGTGATGCGGCAACCTATGAATGGTTCGAAAATGAATGGGTGATTCTTGCAGCAGTGCATCCGGAGACGCGCTCCCTTTCCATTTTCAGCAATGGCAAATTCCAGGCATACCAGCCAAGCTACAATCCTCCCGATGTGCACAACATCGACGATTACATTTTGCAATACACCGAAAACATACCTGTTGTAAAAATCGCCTAAGTATGCCGCAACACTTCCTCTCCTATTTCATACTGATACCGTTAGTCGGTTTTGTGTTGTCGCTCATCATTCCGAAGAACAAAGAGAACACACTTGCCTGGAGCGTATTTTTAATTGTTCTGCTCAATTTCATTTTAGCTGTTGCATACGATGTTTACTGGATTTACTCAGGCTGCAAGGTGATGGATGAGCGGGATCTATTGGTTTACGGAACGGATCATTACGAGTTCTTCCTAGACTTTTACTGGGACAAAGTATCGATGGTATTTTTTACCGTCGGTTCTTTTCTGGTGTTGCTCGTCGCTCGCTACAGTCAGTACTACATGCACCGCGAATCGGGCTACAAACGATTCTTCAATACGCTGCTCTTTTTTTATTTGGGATATTCAATTACCGTTTTATCAGGCAACATCGAAACGCTTTTCGTAGGTTGGGAATTCCTCGGTATAAGCTCATTCCTGCTCATTGCATTTTACCGCGACAGATACCTACCCATTAAAAATGCAGTCAAGGTTTTTTCTATCTACCGGGTAGGCGATGTGGGTGTAATACTGGCCATGTGGTTGAGTCACCACCTGTGGCATGCGAATGTGACATTTGCACAGATGACGGACGCATCGGCTTTGAATCACGTGCTATCGGAGCATTCCACGATGGGGGTTTTCATTGCGGTATCGATTTTAATAACGGCCGCTGCAAAATCTGCTCAAATTCCATTCACCTCGTGGTTACCTCGAGCTATGGAAGGACCTACTCCTTCGAGCGCAATCTTCTACGGGTCTCTCTCCGTCCATTTGGGTGTATTTCTTCTTTTGAGAACACACCCGATCTGGGAGTCGCAGCTGACAGCACGCTGGCTCATTGGTGCCATCGGACTTATAACCGCCATTATCGCAAGCGGTATTGCGCGTGTGCAGTCATCCATAAAAGCTCAGATTGCGTATGGAAGTGCCGCTCAAATCGGGTTAATTTTCATCGAGCTCGCTTTAGGATGGACCTCACTTGCGTTGTTTCACTTCGCGGGAAATGCATTCTTGCGCACCTATCAGCTGCTGGTTTCTCCATCCACAGTTTCCTACCTAATCCGTGAACAGTTTTTTAATTTTCAGCCAGCTGCAAAAACAATTGAGAGTTATTTGCCCAAACGGCTGGCAACCACTTTTTATATTCTCGGCATGAAAGAGTTCTTCCTCGATAGCATGCTCTACCGATACTTCTGGCAGCCATTTAAAATCGTAGGCAGAAGACTTGACTTTTTGAAAGGCTGGACACTCTTGTGTGTATTAGCTGCGATGGTTTCCATTCCTGTGTTACGATTTGCTCTGCACCTCGAAATGTCTGAATTCACCATGCATGCGCTCAGCTTCACGTTTGCGCTCATGGGTTTAATCATGGTATTAAAATCATTTACCGAACGTAAAAATGTTCTACAAGCCTGGTGGTTGGTAGTAGCCAATCACTTCAGTATAGCGATGGCAATTTCACTCAATGAAAATTATGAAATGAGTCACAACCTAATTTATCTCAGCGGAATTGTTGTCGGCGGCTTGTTTGGCTATTGGCTGCTCGTTCGCATTAAATCGAAAGCCGGAAGCATCGACCTGGACCGATTTCACGGCTATGTGAAATATTACCCTCAGTTAGCAATGGCATTTTTCTTTTGCTGCTTGGCACTTTCCGGTTTTCCAATTACCCCCACCTTCATTGGTGAAGACTTATTTTTTGGCCATATCCATGAAGATCAGATTGGACTAGCAGTGCTGGTTTCTCTCAGTTTCATCATCGATGGACTGGCTCTCATACGAATTTTTGCTCGTGTATTCTTCGGACCTTCGGTTCGAGCAGTCTACGAAGCCTCCTATAGATCATCATAAAAAAAGATTACAATGAAAAATAGAATAGTTCCTTCCGACGGTTTCAAAGGCTTGCGTGAAAACTTGTCCTCCGATGCACTCTCCGGTTTTTTAGTTTTCCTTTTAGCGCTCCCGCTCAGTTTGGGTATCGCTTCCGCTTCTGACTTTCCTCCTATTTATGGATTAATAACCGCAATGGTCGGTGGATTATTGGTTAGCTTTTTTGCAGGGTCACTGCTTACGATTAAAGGGCCTGCTGCAGGGCTCATCGTTATTGTGGCCGGGGCAGTGGCCGAGCTGGGTCAAGGCAATACAGAACTTGGGTGGAAACTGGCACTGGGCGCCATCGTTGTAGCGGGTGTTATTCAAATCATTTTCGGGTTATTGAAGTTTGGGTCGTACTCCGACTTCTTTCCGCTTTCTGCTGTGCACGGCATGCTGGTCGCCATCGGAATAATAATCATCAGCAAGCAGCTTCACATTTTGGTGGGAATGAATCCTCTCACGCACGAAGGAAAACCAATGGTTGAACCTATAGAATTGTTGCTTAAGTTGCGCCACACGTTTGCCCATTTCTTCGAACACCGCGAAGTAGCCATTGTGGGTCTTATCAGTTTGGCCATCGTTTTTATATGGCCTATGATTCCGGTGAAAGCACTGAAGAAAATTCCTTCTGCACTCGTGGTGCTTTGCGTCGCTATTCCCCTCGCCAAGTTTATGGGACTTCACAACACAGCCGATGTGAAGGATGCTGCCGGTGTTGTCGTTCAGAAAGGATTCGCTCCGTTGCTTTCCTTCAAAGATGGTCTGTTCGATTTCATTGGTGTCAAAGTCGACTTCGGCGGATTTTCATTGCCGGGTGTCTTCATAAAATATGTAATCATGTTCGCATTGGTGGGAAGCCTGGAAGCGTTGCTTACGGTGAAGGCCATCGATATGCTCGATCCGTTCAAGCGCCGCTCCAATCCCGACAAAGATTTAATTGCCGTAGGTGCAGGTAACATCGTTTCCGGTTTGCTTGGCGGATTGCCCATGATCAGCGAAGTGGCCCGTTCATCGGCCAATGTGGCCAACGGAGCTAAAACACGCTGGGCCAATTTCTTTCACGGTCTATTCATTTTCTTGTTCTTGTGCTTTGCAGTTTCGCTTAGCGATTTGATTCCGAAGGCCGCGCTGTCAGCCATGCTCATCGGTGTTGGCTGGAAGCTGGCTCACCCGAAAGAATTCGGCCACATGGCTAAAATCGGGGCGGATCAGATTGTCATTTTCATTACAACTATTATCGTCACATTGGCCACCGATCTTCTGCTTGGTATTGGTGCAGGTATTTTATTGAAATTCGCGCTGCACATCGGTCGCGGTGTTCCGTTCAATGTACTTTTCAAACCTAAAATGCATGTGGATGGTAACTTAGTTAAAATTGAAGAAGCCGCCATTTTCAGCAACTTCATTCCGGTTAAAAAACAAATACTGACGTACGATTTACAAAGTCGTATAACGCTCGATTTCACCAAATGCAATTTCATTGACCACTCTGTAATTGAGACGCTGCATCACATGCAAGATGATTTCAAAGTAGAAGGTGGAGAAATGAAAATTCTTGGAATCGAAGAATTAAAAGCTGTAGCAAATAGTAAACACCCGCTTGCTGCCGTGCGCAGAAAATGATTTTCACTATGAAAAGAATAGCTTTATTGCTGGTATTTGCCATAGCAATGGTTGGTTCAGCGTTTGCACAAAAACAAATCTCTGAGCAAGAGCACGCGTGGCTCATGTATTTCGGAAATCATCGTATAACCGATTGTTGGGGGTTGCACACAGAATACCAATGGCGCCGAGCCGATGCATTCGAACACTGGCAGCAATCGCTGTTGCGTCTGGGCATTGATTATTATGCTAAGAATGGTGTTCAATACACGGCAGGATATGGTTGGATAAAGTCATTTCAATACGGAGATCAACCCATAGCTCATTCGAACAATGAACATCGCATTTGGGAGCAGGTCATCACCAAGTCGAAATTCGGGCGTATCGATGTGCAGAACCGCTACCGATTGGAACAACGGTATATCGAAAACTGGGTGAAAGACAATGAAGGCGTGTATGCCCAAAATGGTTTTTATTTCCGTCAGCGCGTGCGCTATCGTTTGCTATTGACCGTTCCAATTTCCAGAAAAGAGATGGCAGATAAGACCTTGTTCTTTGCTGCTTACGATGAACCCTTTCTGGGATTTGGGAAAGGCATTGCGAAAAATGTGTTGGAC
>JBJTRD010000040.1:0-2218 GCA_046075945.1 Flavobacteriales bacterium | reverse complement strand
TGAAAATTCTTGGCGTCGATGGCATCATCCAGAAGGATGATGGAGTTTTTCAGAAAAAAAAACAGCGTATCGTTTCCGTAGTCATCGGCCAGCGTTTTGGCCAGCACTTCGTCCATAAACAGCGTGATCGCAATTTTGACCGGGTCCGATGATAGGTTGTGAAGCGGAGCAACAAGTCGCGGAGAACGGGGATTAATGAATTTATTCACCTCCTGATGCTCACAGTCAAACTCAATTATTCTCAATGGCTGGTATAAATGCTGTGTGGAAGAATTGGGACGTTTTGAATTTCTTACTATACATGATTTATAACCGATTTCCCGACATAAAAGCCTTACAATAAGCTTGCTGTCGGTGTGTCGAATGGTTTGAATGACAATGCCTTCAGTGGATAAATTCATGTGGTTTTAATCAATTCACACAACAGGGTTCAAATCTCAATGCGAAGCACGAATTCGGTGAGGAGAAAGCCACCACTTTTGGATGCGCAGAAGCGATTACTTTCGGGGTGCGAAAGGTACCTACACAAGTCGATTCCGCACGAAGACATTTGGTGATTTAATGATTACCCTCTTTTCGAAGAGCAACGATAACATCACCACGGTGATGTTTGTTTAAAGTTAGGTTAGGCAGGGCAACCTTCGGGTTGCCCTGTTGTTTTCCAGGCTTTTTCTTCTAATCTTGCCATGCTTTGCTGTGTCGGGTTCCGTTTCTTTTTGTATTTATGTAACTTATTTAAGTGCCCCCGCGTAAACAGAAGAGTACTTAGAATATTGACAATCCAGGTAACGAACACAGTTCAACAAAAAACAATTAAAACAATGAAAACACTACTTCTAATCACAAGCGCTGTCCTTGCTGCTACTCTCTGTTTAGCGCAATCACCCGGCGGCGTCTCTTCGGGACTTACTGTGTGGTTGAAACCTGACGCATCAGGAATGACTCCTGCAGCCGATGGCTCGGCGGTTGGCACTTGGAACGACGCCAGTGGTTTGGCCAATCATGCTACACAGGCGACATTGGCCAACCAGCCTCAATACTACAACAACGTATTTAATGGAAACCCGGCGCTTAAGTTGACGTCAAATCGTTTTTTGAATATTGACTTCTCTGAAATCAATAACACCAACTACACGATCATCACCGTCAGCAAGAGAAATCAGGCAACAGGAACATTGTTGAGCATGTTGGGAACCGTTGCAGGTACGGGATTGACCTTGTTTTACCCGAGTTCAACCGTATCCAGGCATAGGCAATATTCAAATTGGGTAAGTCTTACAATTCCGGCATATTCTGTTTCTGAGCTCCCTTGCATAATGGCTTGCCATTTCAATTCTACTGCCGGCAAGAGGTCTTGGAGAATATACGATGGGGTGACTATTAGCCGCCTTGGTTCGAACACCACACATTATGCTTCAACCGGACAAGGTAGAATTGGTCGTGGCGAATCATCAGACTACTTCAATGGCTACCTCGCTGAAGTGATTGTGTATGATAGAGTTCTGACATCCGCCGAGACAAAGCAAATCCATACATACTTATCTGTGAAATATGGTCTATCCGTTCCGATTGCAGACCATCTATATCCGTTTGACGCAACCTTTCAAAATGATGTGTTTGGAATTGGAAGCTCGACCACCAGCAATTTAAATCAAACGACCTCTGAAAGCGCAGGTATCGACGATATCATTCAAGTAAGTAATCCTTCGTCTTTGGGTAATGAGGAATACATGTTCTGCGGAAATGATAATGCAGCAACCACGTTTGGCGCATATGTCGGTTCGAGTTGTTCAGTCAATTCTATTATGGCGCGCGATTGGAAGTTTCGCCAGGTGGGCGATGTGGGTACCGTTGATGTGAGGTTTGACATGACGGGAATTGCGGGAGTAACTGCAACCGATTTGCGATTGCTGGTTGATTTGGATGGAGATGGTTATGATGATGAAATCTTGCGTGCAGGATCATACTCAGCACCTTATTTCACCGTAACCGGTGTCACTATTCCCAATAATGCACGTGTGACCTTGTGTCAGGCAAAGGATCATTACTATGCAGTGGCTTCAGGACAATCGAGCGATGCAATCTGGTCTGATACACAGGGAGGAGCTCCCGGTTTTCTTCCCGGTGCATGCGCTGCAATGAATATAACGATTTCAGCAGGCAGCGTAGTCGATAATAACTTGGCTACTTTGACATGCCGCAATTTCACACTTGAGGC
>JBJTRD010000039.1:0-2105 GCA_046075945.1 Flavobacteriales bacterium | reverse complement strand
CCTTGTCCTTTTTCGCACGAAACTTATCGATGAGTTTCTGCGTGTCTTCTATATACTTCTGTTGATTTCGCGCCGCGGCCTCCTGACGTTCCACTTCATCCTGCCGCTGAACAATGTATTTGCTGTACGAAAATTTATAGTCGTACACCTTCCCTTTTGTAATCTCGATAGTTCGAATGGTAACATTATCGAGAAAAGTACGGTCGTGTGATATGAGTACAATGGCACCGGCGTAGTCCTTTAAAAATTCTTCGAGCCATTCAATACTTTCAATATCGAGGTGGTTCGTAGGCTCGTCGAGCAACAACAGATCTGGATTTTGAAGCAGTATTTTACCGAGCTCCACACGCATCTTCCATCCACCGCTAAACTCAGCCATCTTTCTATCCATATCCTCCGAACGAAAGCCGAGGCCCTTCAGAACCTTCTCAATCTTTTCTTCCAAATTGGCACTGCCAAGAACCTCCAGCCTGTGAGATACTTCCTCCAGCTCATCCAGTTTGTGTGCGTAGTCGTCGCTTGTATAGTCGTGATGATCCGTAATAGCTACCGTCAATTCTTCAAGACGGTTTTTCATTTGTTGCACTTCGCGAAATGCAGTAGCGGCTTCTTCATAAACCGTCGCGTTTTCGCTGTGCTTCATTTCCTGCGCCAGATATCCTACCGTAGTTCCCTTGGCCAGTGCAATACTTCCTTCATTGGGCATCTGAATACCGGCGAGTGTTTTCAGCAAGGTTGACTTGCCCGCCCCATTCTTTCCAACCAGCCCAATACGATCGCGCGGCCCGATGAAAAAGCCAATGCGCGAAAACAATTCGCGCGAACCAAAATGAATAGTGAGATTGCCTACAGTAACCATGATAAAATCGGGCGCAAAAGTACAACCCGATTCAGGGTTTCAAGGGCGTTCTAAAAACAAAAACGCCCCTCTGATTAGAAGGGCGTTTTGAAATGCTGTCAGTATCTTTTAGTAATGCCACAAATCGTGCTCGAGGGTAAAGAGTTCATTTTTGATGCGCTCATTTTCCATCAAGGCATCCACACCCTTCCATGACTGTTCAATTCTTCGGTTGAATACGTTGTCTTCCTTGATAATTGTACCATGGAACATACGCATCTGAAATAGTTGATCGAAGGTCATTTGCTGTGATCCGTTGTGCATGTTGAATACATCGTAGTTATTGAAGATGTAACGACACTCCGGATAGTACAGCCAAAACAATTCCTTCGTTCCTTTTACCTCTCCCGATTCGTTGTACTTGTTGACTACAGGAGCTATTCCAATGATTCGCACATAACGCTCCGAACGTTGCTTGTCAAAAATCCAATCCTCTTTTAGTTTGAATTTTACAACGTCTTCAGAACCTAATGGCTCAACGTTTCTAACTTCTATCTTGTCACCTGTATCAAGATCTTCAGTGTAGCGAATCATTACCGGATTCAAGGTTGAATCCAGCAATTCCTGGCCCATTGGATATCTAAACTCATCATCTTCTTGCGTAGGACCGAGGCCGTATGCAGTGATGGAGCCCTGATCAATCAACCCGATGCGAATCACATCAAACAAACTCTTTCTGTTTTCCAACTCATCGAGCGGGAAATAGAGGGTTTGATTGATTTTTTGTCTCAAATCGATTTCCTCCCAAACCCGCTTCGACCACATTACGTCGGCCTCACGCAAGTAAGGATAGGCGATCACTTTCCGCGTTGGATTGTGTTCGCGCACGTACGCACCATCAAGCACAGTTTGCGTCTGTGCAAGCAATGCATCCGTTACAGTCAATACAGAGAGCAGGAGCAGAAACAGATTTTTACGATTCATGGTTTTTCGTTTTTACTGAATTTTCAGTGTAATCGCAGCCAGTTTACGGTCGGTATTGTCGGGCATATGACACATGATTTGCTCGAGGAAGAGTTTCTCTCCCTTCTTCATTTTGCGAATTGCCTGACTAGCTTCATCCGAGATACGATTACTTCTACATGGATATTCTTTGAGAACGCCATTGCTCACCAAAGTAACCATAAACGAGGTTACAGTAGCCGTTACAGGGAAATCGAATCCTTCCATGTCTGCACGAATACCCGCAGCAACAGAAGCGTCGCCC
>JBJTRD010000038.1:0-2182 GCA_046075945.1 Flavobacteriales bacterium | reverse complement strand
GGTTTGTTGTTGAAAGGCGAAGCAGGCATGGGCAATTACTTCAGCCCTGTGCATCATGACGGTTGGGGAGAGCTTATGCAATTTAAGCTGAGCAACGTGATGAAGGGCACACGCCCCGTGGTGGAGCTTCACTACTTCCGCATCAGTCCCAATGTGGTGAATAACACAGGAGTTTACTGGAACACTTCCACACGCGAATACACGGTGAATGACTTGCCGGCAGGAAGCGTGGGTAGCTCTTCCCTCCTATTGCCCTTCGGAAGTTCGGTAACACGCGTTGGACAAATGACAAACAATCGCCAAGGATTGAACTTGAATGTTCAAGCCAAAGTGCAGCGTTTGAAAATAAGTGCCGGTATTGGTGCATCCGCTGAAATTAATCCCGCTGCCGCTGTCATCACCGTGGGCCATCCCGTGAATCAATTTACACGCTCACGCTTTTGGCGCTGGAACTTCCCCGCCAACGTTGGCCCATACGGGCGTTATTCCGATGTTTATCGGGATGTATATGAGACTATCAAACTCAGTGATGACTCTGCAGGAGTTGTCGTAAATAAGAAATTCTTCAATTCGGCAGAAGTTCAATTGAAATACGAGCATGATATCGCAGGACACGAAAGTTATTTCTTCGCATTGTTGCAAGCCAACACTTGCTCGCGCGATCTCGCTGCATTGCCTGTTACGAATGAAAAGGCCTATGTCCGTCAGTACGCGAGTGAAATTGAATGGTACTTCCGCCTCACTCCCCGCTTTATGTTCAACGCATATGCGGGCATTGAACGTACGTTGGGTAATTATCTCACAGAAATAAGTGAAGCCACGTTTCGCCCGCTCAACCAATATGGTAAAGGATTCGGCATCGGTGGTGACATTGACCTTGGCAAAAACGCTCGCTTGTATCTCCGCCATCGCTGGTTCTCATTTGAAGATACCAGCTTCCCGCTCGATGCTTTCAAAGGGAGAGAACTTGTTGTTGAATTAAAAGCCTTCTTCTAAAAATGCCCATGAAAATTTATACTATATTCCTCTTGCTCTGCATCGGTTGTGCTGCAACAGTTTCCGCTCAGCAAGACACCCGCAAAATAACGTTTGTAGGTGCAGCGCGTGCTCAATTTTACAGCGACCATTATCATTCATACTACGAAGAAGACACGGTAACAACGGCCAAGCTGAACAGTGGTAACACGCTGGTCGATTTGGGTGTGAACATTCGTCCCAATCCGCAGATGGAAATACAGGGAATGGTGCGTGTGCGCAACGACTATGGAGGCTTCTGGGGCGCCGGTGTAAGCTTCGACGTTCGTCAGTTGTATGTAAAAGGTGTTGCGGGTGGCATTGTTCGCTACCAGCTGGGCGACATCAATTACAAGCTCACTCCCTATACGCTCTGGAATAGCAATCAGGAAATGATTATGGGGGTTCCTTTTCTATTCCAACAACAAAGCGATGTGGTCAATTACGATCACTTCTATTACAACGACAACAGCTGGCGTCAGCAAGGCGCATCGGCAGAAGTTGGTTTTGAGTTTTCAAAATGGATAAAGGAAATCGGCATCAAGACAGTTGCTACGCGCGTCAAAACAACCGACTTCAGCCAAACCAATGATCGCATCTTCAGTGGTATTAGTCTGAACCTCATTCAAAGCGCGTACCTTCGGATGGGCTTCAACTACGTGAACGTTTTCGACATCTACGGCACATCGCGAAGCAATACAACCTTTCACCATCCTGTAATGACAGCTACACTAAACTACCACCGAAAAATGGGCGGTTTCCTGCATGCTATCGATGCAGAAACAGGCCTGTCGAAATGGTATTATCGTGAGCAAGGCGACGACAGCATTCCCAACTGGCAAGGAAAATTTGCCGACGCGAAATACTCCGCGCAACATCAGCAAACAGGCATCACGGGTGGTGTGCAGTTGAAATATGTGTCGTCCGATTTTCGCAGTATGGGCGCGCAAACCAAGCGTGTGAATTTTAACGGACAGCTGAACGCATTTCAACGCGTGGGCAATGATCAGTCGCTGCGTCCTGTAAGTATGATTGACCTGATGCGCGAGTCCGGCTTGTACACATTGCAGCTACAAACCAACCTGATGGCCTTTGCTCCTCAATACGACAACATCACTCCATACGGAGAAGCAACACCCAATAGGCAGGCAATGATATTAACCGCAGG
>JBJTRD010000037.1:0-23439 GCA_046075945.1 Flavobacteriales bacterium | reverse complement strand
TTGCTTGTGTAGTTGTTTGCAATCAAATGTTCTGCGCAATCGATGAAGTCGGTGAATGTATTTTTCTTCTTCAACAACTTTCCGTCTTCATACCAGTGGCGTCCCATTTCTTGGCCACCGCGAATGTGTGCAATTGCGTATACGAAACCTCGGTTGAGCAAACTCAATCGAGCCGACGAGAAGCCGGCGTCCATGGTTGCTCCATAAGAACCATAGGCGTAAAGTAATGTTGGTGCCGAACCATCGAGCGTTGTCCCCTTCTTATAGACCAGCGAAATAGGCACCATAGTTCCATCGGCGGCCTTGGCATAGAGTCGCTCGCTATTGTATTGATTCGGATCGTGACCGCCCACCACTTCCTGCTGTTTCATAAGCTTGCGGTCCTTGCTGCTCATAGTGAAATCGTAGGTGCTCGCCGGTGTAGTGAGGCTGCTATAGCCATAGCGCAACACATCCGTTTCGAACTCCGGATTGGAGCCTACGCCTGCGGCATAGGTTGGATCTTGGAATTCTACATAGTATTCCGACTTGTCGGCCCAACGAATAACACGCAATTGCGTGAGTCCATTTTTGCGCTCATCCACCACAAGGTAGTCTTTAAATATCTCGATTCCCTCGAGCAACACATCGGCGCGGTGTGCGATTACTTCCTGCCAATTTTCTTTGGTAGTGGCATTTTCCGGACAGCTCATCAACCGGAAGTTTTTCGCATCGAGGTTGGTAGTGGTATAGAAACGATCGCCGAAATGGTCGATACCATATTCGAGATTGCGTTCGCGTGGTTGTATTACCTTAAACTCTCCGGTTGGAACATCGGCACTGAGCACACGGTATTCCGAACTCAACGTTTGGCTCGAGGCAACGACCATGTATTTCTTGCTCTTGGTTTTGTAAACCGAACAGGAAAACTCCTCGTCTTTTTCTTCAAACACGAGCGCATCGCTGGCTTGAGGTGTACCAAGCGTGTGGCGCCACACCTGGCAGTCGCGCAAAGTGGTTGGGTCCTTTTTCACATAGAACAATGTCTTGTTGTCGTTGGCCCACACCGGGCAGCCGGAAATGCCTTCTATTTTATCTGAGAGCATTGCACCTGTTGCAATGTTGCGGAACGATGCGTTATAAATGCGGCGGCTTACGATGTCTTCACTATACACCAGAATAGCATTGTCTTCACTGACATCCAATCCGCCCAGCGCCCAATAATCGTGGCCCGCTGCGAGCGCCGGACCATTTACCAAAATCTCTTCTATACCCGTTTCAATGCTTTCCTTTTTTCGACATTGAAAAGCATAATCCTTTCCCGCTTCGTAGCGTGTGTAGTACCAATAGCCGTTCTGTTTCACCGGCACACTTTGGTCTGTTTCCTTGATGCGGCCCTTCATTTCTTCGAACAACTTCTTCTGAAAATCGTCGGTATGCGCAAGCGACGACTTCGTGTATGCGTTCTCGGCATTCAGGTAGTTGAGCACATCGTTCGTTTGCTGGTCGCGCGAGGCTTCGGGGGCGTTTTTCTGCTCATCACTGAGGCGCATCCAGTAATAATTGTCGACACGGGTATCACCGTGCTCAGTCATTTCGAAGGGAATTTTTTTGGCCATAGGTGGCGTTTGGTGTGTGTTAGTTTGATTACAAGAAGCGAAAATAAGGGTGATAAACAGGAAAGGAATTGTTTTCATATTCGTGGCGGTGCGCAGGTTAGATGTTTTTGCGAATGTATACAAGTTCAAATGGAAGCAACGCGTGCAGCATCGCAGGGGCATCACATACTCGTGTTGTGTAAACCGTATATTTGCAACGCATATCTCTGACGTATAACATGCAATTGTACCGATGAAAAAATTACACAACACTGTCGACCGACGTGTACTAAAGGACCGTATTGTACACAGCAATGAGCAGCGCTCAACTGTTTCATTTTACAAGTATCATCCCATTGCCAACCCTTCTTTCTTCCGCGATTTTCTTTTTTTACAATGGGAATCATTGGGAGTTCTGGGCCGTACATACATCGCCCATGAAGGCATCAATGCACAAATCAGTGTGCCTGCTGATCGGTTCGAAGCCTTTCGCGAAAACCTGTTCAACATCACGTTTCTAAACGGGGTAAGACTCAACACTGCGGTAGAGGACGACAGCAAATCGTTTTATAAACTGATTATCAAGCTGCGCAGTAAAATCGTTGCCGATGGCATCGACGACCCATCCTTCAATCCGTCGAATACCGGTGTGCATCTCTCCGCAGATGCCTTTAACGAGCTCACCTCACAACCCGAAACCATCCTTATCGATATGCGCAATCACTACGAAAGCGAGGTGGGACATTTCAAGGGGGCTATTCTTCCCGATGCCGACACATTTCGTGAAGAAATAGAGATGGTAGAGGATATGCTGCGGGGAAAAGAAGACAAGAACATCGTCATGTATTGCACCGGGGGAATTCGTTGTGAAAAAGCTTCGGCCTATCTGAAACACAAGGGCTTTCCAAACGTCCATCAACTTGAGGGTGGTATTATTAAATATGCGCGCGACATAAAAAACGAGGGGTTAGAGAATCGATTTCTTGGGGTCAATTTTGTATTTGATGAACGGCTTGCGGAGCGTATTTCCGACGACATAATTGCGCAATGCCATCAGTGCGGCGCGCCCTTCGACCACCACACCAACTGCGCTAATCTTGCTTGCCATATTCTTTTCATTCAATGCCCTTCCTGCAAAGAGAAGATGAACAATTGTTGTTCTGATTCGTGTAAAGAGATATCACAGCTGCCCGAAGACGCACAAAAAGAGTTGAGGCGCGGCAAGGCTCCGGGTCGCAATATTTTCAAAAAAGGCAGAGGAGAGCATTTGGTTTACAAGCCCAATCGCAGCAAGCCGGAATAGGGCTATCCACCAATCTCACTCAACTTCGGAACGCCCTGCATACGCAAAAACGCTAGGTGTTCACGAAGGGCCGAACCAAACGTGGGCTTCTCATAATACGGCACACCATACTCGGCGGCAGTCGTTTTCACGATTTCAGAAATCGCGGGATAATGCACGTGGCAAATCTTGGTAAACAGGTGGTGCTCAATCTGAAAGTTCAGCCCGCCGACATACCACGAAAGCCATTTGTTTTTCGTGGAAAAATTCATCGTTGTGCGTAGTTGATGTTCTGCCCATGAATAAGGAATAAAGCCTTTTTCATCGGGTTGTGGAAAATATGCATCGGGTACAACGTGTGCGAGTTGAAAAACCACTGATAGTATCCAGCCGCTCACCGCATGCATGATTAGAAACCCAGTAATCGCCTGCCACACCGGCATTCCCAGATAGATAGGCAGGCCCACAAACGCAGAAAAATAAAGTGTTTTCACAATGGTTGTTTTAATCAGCCAACCTATGTTTTTTAATTTCGATTGCTTGTTGAGCCCTGCCCGTTTGTAATGAATAAACTGAACAAGATCTTTGGCTAGCCCCCAGTAGAGAGTCAAAATCATGTAAAGGAAAAACGCATAGAACCATTGGTAACGGTGGGCCCTGGTGGTTTTACCGTGCGGCGATAATTTCAATGCCAGCTTCGTGTCAATGTCTTCGTCCAGTCCGGCTATGTTGGTGTAGGTGTGGTGCAACACGTTGTGCTGCATCTTCCAGTTCATCACCATTCCCCCCAATAAATTCAGGCTATATCCCACCCATCGGTTTACGTTCTCGTTCGAAGAATATGCTCCGTGGTTGGCGTCATGCATCACGCTCATTCCAATGCCCGCAAGAAACACGCCCGTGAGCGCAAACAGCGCGAAGCTCCATACCGGCGTTGGCAAAAAAACAAGTTGCGCCGCAATGCCAAGCAGGTAGCCACCCAACAATACAACTGTCTTCACAACCATCGCGGCATTTGCATGCCTGCTCCGGCCTGTCGACTCAAAATAATGATCTACTCGCTCACGGAGCTCCTTGAAAAAAACTTGCTGCTCAGGGGTTCCAAACACGATACCCGGCTTCGACTTGAGGTGATTCAACTTAAAAGATTTATGGCGGCAAGGTAATGCCCTTAAGAGCTACACGCTTAGATTCGCCTCTTATTTAATAAACCTTGACTGTGCGTTATTTCTATCTTCTCGTTGGTCTTTCCGCTTTTTTTGGTTGCTCTCTTAGTGGCTCGCGGCCAACGCCCGGCTACTATCAATTGCGTTTTCACACAAGCAATGGCTCCATACCCGCAAGGTTAGATATTACACAAGAAGGCAACTGGAACATTCTCAATGCCGACGAACTTATCGTATTAGATTCAATAACTTTTACGAGTGATTCATTTTTCGTAAAGTTGCCTTTGTTCGACTCATCTATGCGGGGAACCTGGCGAAACGACAGCCTTTTTGGTGAATGGACCGACCACTCACGCAGCGCTTACAGCATACCTTTCAGCGGCGCCATTAACACCTCAGCCGGGTGTGAAAACAAGACTGAAGAGTTCCGCTACGATGTAACATTCTCGCCGGGCGATTCCGCCGAAACAAGTAAGGGTGTCGCGGTATTACTCAAGCATGGCAATGTTGTTACGGGAACCATTCTTACTGAAACCGGCGATTACCGATACCTTCAGGGCGAATGGAAGGATGAAGACGTGTGGCTTTCCGCATTCGATGGCACGCACCTTTTTTATCTCAGCGGAGTTGTTCTCGGTGACAGTATTTGCACCGGGTTATTTCTGAGTGGCAAACACTGGAAAGAGCCGTGGGTAGCAGTTAAAAGCAACGCAACCATCCTTCGTGATCCTTCGGCAATTACAACGTTAAGACTAACTGAGAATCCGCGGTTCACTGTTTTAGACCAAACCGGAACCCCCGCTACACTCGATTCTTCCACGTGGAAAAACCACGTGAGTGTCATACAAATTATGGGTTCGTGGTGTCCCAACTGCACTGATGAGAGTCGCTTTCTGTCGGAGCTTTATGCGTCCTACAAAACCAGAGGCCTACAAATAATACCCGTAGCATTTGAACGTGGGGATGATGTGGTTGCTGCTTGCAAGCGAGTGGCCACACAATTTGAGCAACTTGAAATTGCCTATCCATTCTATTATGGAGGAAAAGCGAGTAAAGCAGACGCCCAAAAAACCCTGGATTTCTTAACCGAGGTTCATTCGTTTCCGACTTCCGTTTTTATTGATAAAAAAGGCACTATACGTGGTGTTTACACCGGTTTCTACGGACCCGGCACACATGAGGAATACAGCAAACACACAGCTGAAATTACTCAACTTATCGACTCTATGATTCGCGAGTAATTACAGGTTGAGGAACACCGCAACACCTCCAGACAGCGTCATCAGTACGCGGTCATTCAATGTAGCGTATTCAGAAGTGCTCGACTCATCACGGATATAAGCCCCATAACCCATGAAAATATCAAAACTCACCGGCTTCAATTCGAAATGATATCCCGGGCCAAACCCTGCATTAATTCCATTCGAGATTACCTTATACGAATCATAGTACGAAGAACTGGATAGGTAATTCCATTGTTCAAACGTCTGATACTGGTACTCTACACCGGCGTGCAAAAACAACTCGCCTACACTGTATTTTTTCAATCGTGCGTAGCCTGTCAGGCCGGCATTATAGAACTGCTCCGAATTGGAAGCAGCCGGTATGAAGGATACTTGTATACCAAATGTCTCCGGCCAATATCGATAAGCCAACCCCTTTCCATTTACAGAACTTAATACGGCACCGATACCGTGCTTTGAATAACGCTTACCTACAACTTCCGGGTCGGGGTTAACATCATTGTTCTTTTGTGCGCCTGCTGTAAGAGCGCTGCATGCAATGCTCAACAGAAAAAAAAGTTTACTTATTCGATTCATATCTATTCGTTTTTAAAATCACTTACCTTATCTACTTTGAGGCGCTCCCTTCTGTTAGCCACGTCCCAGGCTGTATGAAACACCAATCTTGCGATCGTTTCCATTTTGTTGTACAAAATTTTCTGTGCATCGTCTCCGGGCTTATGATAATCTTCATGCACACCGCTAAAGTAAAAAATCACCGGAATATTGTGTTTTGCAAAATTGTAATGGTCGCTCCGGTAATAAAAACGATTCGGGTCGTCGGGACTGTTATAGGTATAGTCGAGCGCCAAATTTGTGTAGGTCGTATTACACTTCTCTGAAATTTCGTGTAGCTCTGAACTTAGTTTATCAGATCCAATCAGATAGACATAACTTGAATCCTTGTGCTCAGGGTCAATTCTACCCACCATATCAATATTCAAGTCGCACACCGTTGAGTTGAGCGGATATACGGGATGGTCCGAATACCACTCACTACCGAGCAGCCCCTTTTCCTCGCCACTCACATGCAGAATGAGCACACTTCTTCGCGGGCCTTGCCCGGCCTTCTTTGCTGAATAGAATGCCTCTCCTATCTCCATAGCCGACGATGTACCACTCGCATCATCATCCGCTCCGTTATTAATCTGTCCGTTCGTAATTCCAATATGATCATAGTGGGCTGACACTACAACCACTTCATTCTTTAATTCCGGATCACTGCCTTCAATAAACGCAAGCACGTTCTCTGCATCAATTCGTTCTGTTTGCTGTTCCACATGAAATTGAATGGGTTGGCTGATCTCAATTGTCGGTACTCTTTTTCCCCGGTTCAGTTTAGATTGTAATTCTTCTACGGTCGTTGCTGCATCCTTCAACAACATATTAGCCATTTCGGGTGAAATAAATATGAATGGAATGTGCGCTGGTTCATCACTCTTCTCGTCACGGTCAAGTTGCATCCTGGGTTGTTCCAGCCAATATCGAACGCGGCGCATATACATTTCGTAATTCATGTTGACGATAAGGAGTGCCTTAGCACCGGCCTTTTCCGCTGCCTCTGCCTTTAAAAAAACATCATCATTCCAGTCAGAAGTTTCATTGCTCTTTGTTACTCTGCTTTTCCCATTCTTTCCAATTGGTTCTCCGGCCAAACACATTATCCAACTTCCTTCCGCACTCCTTTGTATTTTCTTATAATCATTGCATCGCTTGTCGCGAATCCCATAACCCGCAAAAACAATTTTTTCCGTCTTCAGGTCTTGTGCGTCCATTCCAAAAAAATAGAAGTAATCTAAAAATGGAACACGCTTCTCACCAATCTGAGCAAAAGAAGCCAGATTTGTTTCTCTCTTTAAAGGATACTGCTGATACCAGCTTCCATTCACTACCGGCTTCATTCCTATCGACTCATAGTAAGTCGATATATAGGCAGCAGCTCTTTCCTGACCCGGTGTTCCTGTTTCTCGGCCCTCAAATTCATCGGATGCAAGGGTATAGACATGCTTTTTTAACTGCGCTGCCTCAATGGTGCTTGCCCAACGCTTCGCAACATCATCTGCTTGCTGAGCAAACAAATGATTCACGTGAAAAAACAACAATCCAATCCAGACTCTTTTCATATACAAGCAATTTTCTTCACTCTATTTTCATGTCTTCCGCCTTCAAATCCGGTTTCCAGAAATGAATCTACAATCTTGTCTGCTTCCTGTTCTGTAACAAAACGAGCCGGTATGCACAACACATTGGCGTCATTGTGCTGCCTTGCTAGTACCGCAATTTCCGCTAACCAGCAAATAGCAGCACGTATTCCTACATGCTTATTGGCGGTCATAGCAACTCCGTTGGCTGATCCACAAATCAAAATTCCCCAACCACCTTCTTTGCTAACGCCATTGGCAACAGGATGAGCATAATCCGGGTAATCAACACTCTCTGATGTAGCAGGGCCATAATCAACTATTCGATATCGGCCACCCAACCTTGCCTTAAGATGTTCCTTTAAATCGAATCCCGCATGATCCGAACCAATATGTATTTGCTGCATTTTTCTATTATTTACCTGCTAAACAAGTGGTTCAAAAATAAAACGATAGTTATCATTACTCAGCATGATTTTTTGTGAATTACTGTTGAAGAAAATAGACACAACTTTATTTGGATTAAATCGCTGCGCATTTGCATAGTGAACATTTGATTATTCTCACACGAAACTTATTGCTTCTTAAAACGATTTATCTCACAACTCTTTAAACAATTCACATGTTTCTTCAACAACATATTTGATAACACTTCACTTTATACACGGCTTGTTTATATCCTAAGTATCCAATTCATTATCAATGCCAACATAGATTAATAAACTGTTTACAGCTAATCATGGAAATTGTATAAAATGAAAAAGCAACGAGCATGATATCCATTTATCAAGGGTTTAAACACCCCTTATAATTTATAACAAACTATTTAAAGAAAATAGAATAATAAGTTAGCTTAATAACAAAAGAAAAGGTATTGGATGATGATTCAATGGAAGCGGTAGTTTTGTAATCGAATGAAATCAGTTTTTCTCAGCAGTTGTTTATTCCTGGTTGCTTGCTTAACGGTGACAGCACAACCCGTGTTTACTCAATACCGCGATGACAATGGAAAAGTAAGCAGTGAAGGTTATTTGAGAGATGGAAAACCGGATGGTTATTGGAAAACATTTTATCCGAACGGCAAAATCAAAACAGAAGGTAAGCGCGAGAACTTTCAACTGGACTCCACGTGGAATTTCTACAGCGATGGTGGTATGCTGCAGAAATCAATCGATTACAAGAACAATGAACGAAATGGTTGGGAAAGGCTTTACGATGATAAGGGGAATAAAAGTGAAGAGTATTTTTATGTAAAAAATATCAAGGAGGGAAAGGCAAATTGGTATTATCCAACAGGTGAGCTAAAAAAGCAAAGTCAATTTGTAAATAACAAGGAAGAAGGAAAAGCTGTCGAATACGAACGGGATGGAAGAATTATTACGTTGCTTACGTATCGAAGCGGTTTTATATACACTGAAGAACGAATTAACCGATATGATTCGCAGGGAAAGAGGAGTGGAATCTGGCGGGATTTATACGAAGATGGAAAGCTCAGACAGGAAGGAAATTGGCTGGCCGGTATGAAAAATGGCGTATTCAAATTTTATACTTCAAAAGGAGTGTTGGAAAAAATGGAGCGCTATGAAAATGATGTGTTGATTATCGATGAGGCTTCAACGGCTATTCTAGATATACGAAAGCAATATCATGAGAATGGCGAATTGAAAGAAGTAGGCACCTACCGCGAAGGGAAGAAGCAAGGTAATTTTAGGTTGTACGATGAATCGGGAAAAGAAGCAGGGGGCTTACTTTACGACAGTGATGTTTTAGTTGGAGAAGGAATGATAGACAGCCTCGGTAGAAGAGTGGGAGAATGGAAGTTGTTTTATCCAGATGGACGGGTGAGGGCTGCGGGAAGGTATATTGCAGGACAGAAGGAGGGAGGTTGGAGTTATTTTTACGCGAATGGTAAAATTGAACAAAGCGGAACCTACAAAATGGATTGGCCAAACGGAAGCTGGAAATGGTATCATGCGAATGGTCAGTTACACCGGGAGGAGATGTATAGAAATGGTAAAGAAGACGGTGCATCGGTAGAATACGATTCAACGGGAGTGATCATAAATGAAGGTGAATATACCGCCGGCAGAAGAAATGGAAAATGGAAATTGACAATTCATGATCACATAGAAGAAGGTCAATATGCAGATGGTGAGCGGGATGGACTATGGATGTGGTATTATGGCAGCGGCAAGAAAATGTTTGAGGGTGAGTTTCAAATGGGTATTCCCATTAACAAGCACAAATACTGGTATGATAACGGTCAAATTGAAAAGACAGGAAAATATGAAGCCGGTGAAATGGAGGGCAGATGGGATTATTTTGATATCAATGGTTTTCCGTCAATGCAACTTGATTATAGAGAAGGGAAGGTTGTGCGTATAAATGGACAAAAAATTCGATTACCGGAAGGAGAGAAAGAATGAACCCATTTCTATTGGAAATACTCAAACACCCGGCAGATAAACTAGCTATTATTGATTGGCCGAGCATGCACATTATAGATGCGAATGAGGCATTATGTGCGTTTGTAAACAGGTCGAGAACAGATTTACAAGGCATCGTATTCTATGAACTATTCTGGAAAGATGTGCCACGTGAAAAACTGGACAATGTAACGAGTCTATTGAACGAAAAGGGGTTCGTTTCATTGGAGGACAATTCACTGGAGAAAATAATTCAATGGACCCGAATCCAGTGTGATGACAAAATGTATGCGCTCGTTCGGATCTACGATATTTCACCCGACAAGAAGAATTTTGAAAAAGCATTAGCGGAGAGTGAAAAGAGATTCGAAACGTTTGCCCTTTCAGTAACCGAGGGTGTAGCAATCGTGCAGGATGGTGTAATCTTAGACGCCAACGATCAATTGGCAAAAATCTACGGAAAGGAGAATCATCAATCTCTTCAGGGAAGTCGCCTCAATGAATTACTGAGTGAGAGCGACATACAGCATATTATGGCAAGCGCTGCCATTTCAGCAGTGAACCGCAACGATGTCCGTATAACGGATGCCTTTGGACGAACAGTGTTTTTAGAAATAACCGGTAGTTATGCAGACTATAACAGAAAGCGGTCACTCGTTTTGGTATTCAACGACATTAGTGCGGTAAAGAGAAATGAGCAAGCCCTTCAACAGAGCCTGCTAAGTTTCCAGCGGTTGTTGGAAGATTCGCCCAATGGAGTTGTAATTCTGACGGAAGGCAGAATACAATATCTTAATCAAGCTGCATGTAAACTATTTTCGATAGAAGACGAGGATGAGGTTTTCGGTGATGTCTTTATGAATTTTATTGAAGAATCACACCGGGATGTTGTGTTGAAGGATTTGCAAATAGTGCGTTCGGGTGGGGAGGTGCCAAATAAGGAGATAAAGATGCTCAATGCAGAGAAGGTCTCTGTTGAAGTGGAGATTAAATCTACCCTGACCGTCTATGAAAACAAACCCTCTATTCAGGTTACACTTAACAACATTAGTGACCGGGCAAAACTCCTTCAGGAGCAAGTGCGCGTGCGATTTGTTGAAGAAATCAACTCAGCGCTCAAGGCAGAGATTGATGAGCACCGTGCGACACAATTAAAACTCGAACAGCAGCAGCGACAAACACTTGAGCAGACAGCGAAGATTGAGGCGATATTCAATAGTACTGAAAATCTATTGATGTGGACGCTTAATCACGATTTCAGAATCACGGCGATAAATAAGAACTTCATCAAAGAGATGAAAAGCGTTTTTCAGGAAGATGTCAGCGAAGGTGATGATGTAAGATTGTTGTTAGAAAAGCATATTGATAAAAATTTTTACCAGGGACAACTACAATCATTTTCGAATGGATTTAAGGGCCGCCCCCAACAATTTGAACTACCCCTTCTGAACGCGAATGGGCAAACAGTGTGGTGGCAGTGTTTCTTGAATCCGGTTTATTTGAATGGTCAATTGGAGGAGCTTTCGTGTTTGGTTTACGATAATACCGACCGAAAAGAGATTGAACGAAAGGTGCGCGATTCGCTCAAAGAGAAGGAAGTGCTGTTGCAGGAGGTACACCACCGCGTGAAAAATAATTTGCAGGTGATATCCAGTATTCTGAACCTTCAGACAAGTTATGTGAGCGATCCGCATACACTGGAGATTTTGCGCGAAAGCCAACAGCGTATCAAAAGCATGTCGTTCATCCATGAAACAATCTATAGAACAGCAGATTTCAGCAGGCTGGAGTTTATGGATTACATCAAGACGATTGCATCCAACCTCATACAGAGTTACAGAACAGTAAGCACGACCGTCCAATTTGAGCCGGATATGGAGTCGGTTGGATTGAACATCGACCAGGCAATACCGTGTGGTTTAATCATCAATGAGCTCGTGAGTAACGCCCTGAAATATGCGTTTAAGGGACGGAAATCGGGTCGCCTCATTGTATTACTGAAGGAGAAGGATAATGAAATACAGCTTGCTGTGAAGGACGACGGCGTTGGTTTACCGAAAGACTTTGCCTATGAAAAGAACAACTCACTCGGTATTCAACTGGTTTATGCACTACTCGAACAGCTCGATGCCACGATGGAGGTGAATCAAGAAAAGGGCACCGAATTTTTCATTCGCTTTCACCGCAAATAGTTCAAAAGGCGCTATCTTGCACAGAAATCAGAAAATTACCGGTTATGGCAGTCAATATACTAGTGGTTGAAGACGAAAGCATTGTTCGCAAAGACATCGAACGTAGCCTCGAAAAATTGGGGTATCATGTTATCGCGCAAGCAGACAACGGCGAACGAGCCATCGAGCTAGCACGCGCTACGAAGCCCGATGTGGCGTTGATGGATATTCAGATCAAAGGCAATATGACCGGCATCGATACAGCAGAGGCCATCAAACAGGAAATGGATATTCCCGTGATTTACCTGACGGCTTTCGCGGATGAGCCCACGCTCAACAAAGCAAAAATTACAGAACCACACGGCTACATTCTAAAGCCATTCAAAGAAATCGATCTGCACACCACGATCGAAATGGCCATCCACAAACACGGCAAAGAGAAGGAGGTGCGTGTAGAAAACGAGCTCTTGCGCTCATTGACCAACTTCAAATCAAACGCGAATTATCTTTTTATCAAGCACCAATCGAAGCTGGTAAAGGTGAACACTTCTGATATCTATTATGTGGAGGCGTTGAAAGATTATATGCAGATTGTAACAACAGACATGAAGTATGTCATTCACTCAACCATGAAGGATATTGAGCGTAAGTTACCGAAATCCGTTTTCCAGCGTTTGCATCGCTCGTATATCGTGAATATGGATAAGATAGCTTCCATTTCGGGCGGCGACATTATTCTCGCAGACATCAACAAGGAGATTCCGGTTGGCGGCAATTACCGCGATGAGTTTAGCGACCGTATTAATATTTTGTAAGCAGATCCTCTTAGTTGACCCGGAAGTGTAACATATTGTATTCTTCTTTACGACTTACATTTATTACAGGCTGGCCTTCGCATTGTTTTCACAGCTTCTTCGCACGGACATGCGGCTGATATTGCTTCTCGTGGTACACTGAATACACCTGTAATTTGCCGCCGAAATAAGCCCCCATGAAAAATCTTTATATCCGAAAATTCGTCAATTACGTCCTCAATGGATTAGTAATAGCACTTCCTGTTTTCGGCACCGGATATATAATTTATAAGCTGTTTAGTTTTCTCGACAGTATTGTGCCGCGAATCCTGTATAGCGAGGAGGAGATGATTACACGCGGCGACCATTTTTGGGGTTGGGGTATACTGATGTTGGTGATGGTACTGTTTGTGATGGGTTGGTTTGGTAGCATGTTCATCAACGACCGCATCAAGGGTTGGTTTCAGCGCATGCTCGATAAAATTCCGGGCGTCAATAATCTTTACAACGCGATATCTGATGTGCTCGGTGCTTTTGTGGGCAAAGAAAAAAAATTCAATCAACCCGTGCTTGTTAAGGTGAGCGAGCAAATGGACCTAGAGATGATTGGTTTTATCACCGACACGGATTTATCAGAGCTCGGCAATATTCAAGGCAAGGTGGCCGTGTATTTCCCGATGAGCTATAGTTTTTCAGGACACATGATGATAGTACCCGTGAAGAATATCACCCGAATAGAGCGCAACGCGGTAGATATTTTGAAATACACCATGACCGGCGGAATTGTGGAACTTGATCCGGAACATGAAGGCGGCACACACCACTAATCTTTTACTCCTTCACCTCATTGTGCTAGTGTGGGGGTTGACGGGAATATTGGGTAAAGAGATATCACTCGATCCTTTTGTGTTGGTGTGGTGGAGGGTGCTTATCGCCGTTGCCTCCATTGCATTGATTTCCGTGCTTTTCAAATCATCAATCAAAGTCAATAGGTTCGACATGTTGCGTTTTGCCGGAGTGGGTTTGATTACTGCTGCGCACTGGGTTTGTTTTTTTGCAAGTATCAAGTATTCGAAAATCTCAGTTGCACTCGTCGTTTTAAGTACCTCTGCTTTTTTTGTTTCACTTATTCATCCACTGATAAAAAGGGAGCGCCCGAAGCGATACGAAATGCTGCTCGGGCTAGTAGTCGTTGCGGGCATTTTTCTAATTTTTAAGTTTGAAACACAATACACATTGGGGATTGTTTTGTCGTTGATAGCAGCACTGCTTGCCGCATTATTCTCAACACTCAACGCTCAGCTCGTAGTAAAACAAAACCCCACAACCATGGCCTTTTGGGAAATGGTGTTTGCTTGTCTTGGCCTCGCGGTTTTTTTAATTGCATCGGGCCGAGGCGGCGAATTGTTGGAAATACCAGGCCAACGCGACCTTCTCTTATTGCTGGTACTCGGCTTTTTATGCACGGGTGTCGCATTCATTGTAAGCATTCAAGTGATGAAGGTGTTGAGCCCCTTTACATGCGCATTGGCAATCAATATGGAGCCCGTGTATACCATTATCATTGCGCTTTTTCTCTACGGAAGCGATGAATGGATGAGCCCGGAATTTTATGCGGGTGGCCTAGTAATTATCTCAACGCTGTTTTTCGACAGCTGGATGAAGCGAAGAACCCCAACTCAAACAATTCAGGAAGAGTATAAATGATGTTGTCGGATGTATTTTAATACATCGGGGTGTAGCATGTCGTCCGCCTGCAATCCGGCGTAGATTTTTTCTCGAATCGATGTTGCTGAAATGGGGACGAGTCTGCCCGCAAGGGTGTGAAAACAATTCTTGTGGCCAATTAATTCAACGGGTAACACAACGGCAGCAGAAGCGCGTGGATATACAATAACATCTAACAGCTCAAGCAATTGTTCCGAGTCTTTCCATAGATGGAAGGAGTGTAAGTTGTCTTCACCGATGATGAGGAAAAAGGTGTTTTCCGGATAATCGGCGCGAAGCTTTTCGACGGTTGAAATAGTGTAGGATGGTTTGGGCATCGAAAACTCGACGTCGCTTGGTCTAATGTGCGGAGTGTTTTCACAAGCAATATGCGCCATAGCAAGGCGATCTTTCTCGTGTGCAAGTTCTGTGGTTTCTTTAAATGGATTCTGAGGACTCACCATCAACCAAACCTCATCTAGCATGAATTGATTTCTGGCTTCTTGTGCAATATGAATGTGCCCCAAGTGAATGGGGTTGAACGACCCGAAATACAAACCAACCCTCATGGCGTAAGGAGGAATTCACGCACACGTGCTTCAGCTTCGACCAGGGCCACCGAAAGATCGTTGTTAACGATAACACAATCGAACTGTGGTTCGAACGCCATTTCCTGATTGGCTTTGGCAATGCGCTGTTCAATTTTTTCGGGTGTTTCGGTGCTTCGCTTTTTCAGCCTTTCTTCCAGCACAGCAATGCTTGGGGCTTTTACGAACACAGAAAGCGCGTTGTCGCCAAGAATTTTTTTCAGGCTCAACCCACCTACAACATCCACATCAAAAATGACATGCTCTCCCCTACTCCACACCCGTTCAATTTCGCTGTGCAGCGTGCCGTAGTATTGGCCTTTGTACACCTCTTCCCATTCAATGAACTCGTTGTTTTTAACGCGGTGTAAAAACTCTTCGGACGAAATGAAATAATAATCTTTACTGTCTATTTCGTGAGATCGCATTGCGCGTGTGGTGGCGGAAACAGAGAAAGAGAGATGCAAATCTGATATACCCATCAGGTGGCGCACAATCGTGGTTTTACCTGCGCCACTGGGCGCCGAGAAAATGATGGCTTTACCTTTCGACATGGGCAATGTGATGGATTGCAAAGATACCGCTAGAGAACGTTGTTAATCTGCTCTTTGATTTTTTCCAACTCATCCTTCATTACAACAACCAGTCGCTGCATATCAGCGTCGTTCGCCTTGCTTCCGATGGTGTTTACTTCTCGGCCAATCTCCTGTGCTATAAACCCAAGTTTCTTCCCTTGTGATTCACCGTTCAATTCATCGCGAAAATGAATGCAGTTCGTTTCAAGACGCTGGTATTCCTCACTGATGTCGAGGCGCTCCAAATAATAAATCAACTCCTGCTCGAAACGGTTGGGGTCAATCTTATCGATCGGGATCAGTTCCTCCAGATTTGCACGAAGTTTTTCGCGCACGCGCTGGTTGCGGCTCGCAATGGGCTCGTTGAGCGCCAATCGGTTTTCAAGTATTAAGTCGATCCGTTTATGAAAATCATGCGTGAGCTTCTCTCCTTCCAGTTTGCGGTAGGTGTCGAATCGGTGAAACGCATCTTTAATCAGCGAGAAAAGAGAAGCCCACTCTTCCTCGTCAAGCTCTGTAGATTCCGGTTTCAGCACATCCGGAATGCGCATGATCGCATTGATGAAATCGCCCGATTCAATCTTTGCTTCGTTCGCAAATGATTTCAAATCTTCGTAATAAGCGTGCATCAGTGGCTTATTGATAGCCATGCGCTTTTCGGCTTCGAGGCTTTCGTAGTACACAAGTAAATCGGCTTTACCGCGCTGTATGTTTTCGCTGAGCCATGAACGCAGTTCCAACTCTTTTTCCCGATAGGTACCGGGTATGCGCATATTCAAATCGAGTTGCTTGCTGTTGAGCGAGCGCAATTCAATAGTGAATTTTTTATTGCCTATGGTTCCTTCGGTTTTACCGAAACCCGTCATCGATCGAAGCATAGTGTTGTTGGTTATAAAGGCATGTTGCTATGCTTTTTCCGGGGCATAGTGTCCACTTTGTTTTCAAGCATTGCAAAGGCGCGTATCAGCTTTTCGCGAGTTTGTGAGGGAAGAATTACTTCATCCACATAACCACGCTGTGCAGCACTGAAGGGATTGGCGAATAGCTCAGCGTATTCAGACTCTTTTTCTTTCCACTTTTGTTCGGGATTAGCGGCCTCGGAAATCTCTTTTTTGAAAATGATTTCGGCAGCACCCTTCGCCCCCATTACGGCAATTTCGGCTGTAGGCCAGGCGTAGTTCATGTCGGCGCCAATGTGTTTGGAATTCATCACATCATAAGCTCCGCCATATGCCTTCCGGGTAATTACAGTTACACGTGGAACGGTAGCTTCGCTGAATGCGTACAGCAATTTAGCACCGTTCGAAATGATACCATTCCACTCTTGATCGGTTCCTGGCAAAAATCCGGGCACATCTTCAAACACCAGAATCGGTATATTGAATGAATCACAGAAGCGCACGAACCGAGCGCCTTTTGTCGAAGATTTGATGTCGAGCACTCCGGCAAGAAATGCAGGTTGATTTGCAATAACACCTACGCTTCGCCCCGCAATGCGTGCAAAACCGACGATGATATTTTCCGCAAAATCTTTGTGCACCTCCATCCACGAACCCTCGTCAATCACTTCAGTAATCACATCATGCATGTCGTAGGGCTGGTTCGGATTATCCGGGATGATGGTATCGAGCTTGGGTCGCGACTCGTTGCCGCTTTTGTATGCTTGGGAAGGTGCTTGATCTTCGCAGTTCTGCGGCATATACTGAAGTAAGTCGCGTATCATGCGCAAACAAGCCACATCATTTTCTGCCTTGAAATGGGTCACGCCGCTTTTCGATGCGTGTGTGTTGGCACCACCAAGTTCTTCGCTAGTTACCTCTTCATGTGTAACCGTCTTCACCACATTGGGCCCCGTCACGAACATGTAGCTGGTATTTTCAACCATCAAAATGAAATCGGTTAGAGCTGGAGAATAAACAGCTCCACCGGCGCATGGACCCATGATTGCGCTGATTTGCGGAACTACCCCACTTGCGCGTGTATTGCGGTAGAAAATGTCGGCGTAGGCCCCGAGTGAAACAACTCCTTCCTGGATGCGAGCGCCACCACTATCGTTTAGCCCAATGACGGGCGCGCCGTTTTGCATGGCCAAATCCATGATGCGGCAAATCTTTTCTGCATGCGCCTCGGCGAGTGATCCCCCCATCACGGTGAAGTCTTGAGAGAAGACATATACAAGTCGCCCGTGAATCGTTCCGAAACCGGTTACAACACCATCACCCAGATATACTTCCTTGTCGAGACCGAAGTTGGTGGAACGATGCGTGACTAGCATGCCCAGTTCTTCAAAAGAGTTTTCATCGAGTAAAAAATGAATGCGCTCGCGTGCGGTGAGTTTACCTTTTTTATGTTGCGACTCAATGCGTTTTTCTCCGCCGCCAATTTGCGCCGCCGCAATTTTCTCAGAAAGTATAGTATGCTTAGAAGACATAATCGAATGAATGTGCCGACAAATGTAGCGCCACCGCCCCGAAATTAAGTTGTGTCAGTTGTTGCCTCCCGGAATCGCGCTGAGCAGCGTTTGGGTGTAATGAGACCGTGGGTTGAAGAAAACATCGTTTGCTGTTCCCAACTCCTCGATACGGCCTTTGTTCATGACCATGATGCGGTCGCTCATGTAATGCACCACACGTAAATCATGCGAGATGAAAAGGTAGGTGAGCCCAAATTCATATTTCAAGTCGTTGAGTAGGTTCAGCACTTGGGCCTGCACAGATACATCCAGCGCAGAAACACTTTCGTCACAAATAATGAATGATGGTTCACATGCAAGCGCACGCGCTATGACGATACGCTGCCGTTGACCCCCACTGAATTCGTGGGGATATCGATAGAAGTGTTCATCGGCTAAGCCTACTTTTTCAAGCAGCTCAATCGCGCGTTTTTTCCGATCTGATGCCGATGAACCTAGTCCGTGCACCAGCATGGGCTCTGTAAGGGCTGCGCCGATGGTATGTTTGGGGTTGAGTGCGCTGTAAGGATCTTGAAAGACAATCTGAATCTCTTTTCTCATGGAGCGCAACTGAGATGCACTCAATGCTGTAATGTCAGTTGCGCCGACGGTTCCGAAAGTGTATTCAATGCTTCCCGAAGTGGCCGGAATGAGCCCAAGCAACATGCGGCTCAAAGTGGTTTTACCACAACCACTCTCCCCCACCAACCCCATTGTTTCACCTTTGCGAATAGTGAACGAAACCCGATCGACAGCGGTTATCGAATTTGTTTTGTTTCGAAGAAGGGTGCGCGACTCATATTGCTTAGACAAGTCAGCAACATTTAAAAACACATCGTCGACGATGGCTCTTTCCTTTTTGTGTATTGCGATTGGATCGGAATCAACTTCGAAATCACGCACGGTAAGCAGACGCTGGTCTTTTTTTCCCGGTTCCGGTCGGCATTTTAATAGTCCACGCGTGTATTCGTGTTGAGGGTTTGAGAGAATAGCTTGCGCCCCACCATACTCTACTACGTGCCCTTTTTTCATTACAAGAATATCGTCGGCTATTTCTTCCACTACTCCCAAATCGTGTGTAATGAAAATCATCGCCATCTGTCGCTCTTGTTGAAGCTGGCGTAAGAGGTTCAGGATTTCTTTTTGAACAGTTACATCCAGCGCTGTGGTGGGCTCGTCGGCAATAAGAAGTTTTGGCTCGCATGCAATGGCCATTGCAATCATTACGCGCTGGCGTTGACCACCACTCAGTTGGTGTGGGTATTGATCGAGCATGAGCTCCGCTCGCGGAAGACGAACTTCATTGAAAAGATTTAATGTCTTTATGCGCGCTTCGTCACGAGATAAGGCCAGGTGTTTTACCAACACCTCTTCAACTTGTCGGCCGCAGGTCATAACCGGATTTAACGAGGTCATAGGCTCCTGAAAAATCATAGCAATCTCCTTTCCTCGGAGCCGCTTGAGCATAGGGTCATTGGGTGCGATATTATCGCGTTTTGCATCACTGACAATCGACGGGTGAAACAGAAAGCTTCCAGAGGTGAAGATTGTTTTTTCCGGATGGAGCAGCCCCATAATGCTTAATGAAGAAACAGATTTTCCGCTTCCCGACTCACCCACGATCGCAAGCGTTTTTCCACGGGAAACATGAAACGTGCTGTCATAGACCGCTTGAGAGAGCTCGCCGTTTCGTTGGAAAGCAATACCGAGTTGATCAATCTGAATAACGGAGTCCTCTATCATTGATTGGTTTCATTAAAAACCAGTCGTAGATGTTGTCGGTCGCTTAGGGCTCTTTCCTTGATGAGGGTGACCGAAATAAATTTACCCTGCATGGTGAGCCCGCGCCATTCGGCCCTATCCGCAAATGTTTTGCACTCACCATAGCGTTGATTGTAGTAAGTAACAAAATCGGAATACAAATGCTCTTTTAACTCTAGCCCGGTCGGAAAAACATCGAGGCTAATATGGTTGAGACCATCCTGATTGAAGTTGTAAGAAATTTCGTACCAGGTAGAATCCACCTCTTGAGCGTTGAATCGATAAATCAACTCATCGGGCATGCTATAAACCGAGCTTGCTTCTTCTTCGCGCTTGATAGAACGCGGCGCATCACCAATGTGAATGCCTCGAAAGTCGCCGCCTTTATCGGGCTGCAGAATAGTTTCTGCCGAAACAGGCATTTGTTGTTGTTGGCAACCGCAGAAGACCAACACACACAAAAGCAACGTGAGCAGACGAGCGAAGCGCATACACAAATATGCAACGAAATAGTGAAAGCGCGAAAGATTACAAACACAACAAATCAGCAGCGTTTTGTTGAAACCGGGCAATATTTAAAATAGAATCTGTGTTACCCGGAAGAACCCCAAAACAATTTAACGATGAAAACGAACATAATCCTTGCCTCTGCTGCCCTCTCTGTAATGTGTTGTTTGTATTTCGTTCGACTCAATGATGCCGCAGAACAAAACGCATCATCAAGTGCGCTTGTCAGCGCTTCGCCCGCAATGGCCGCAGCTGAGTTCGCCAACCCTATAGAGCCCACTACTGCCGCGAGCATTGCCCCGTCGAGCACTGCCCGACTGAGAACAACGCGTAATGAACGCACAATAGCGACCGATCGCAATGCCACAGTGAAGTGTAAGCGGGGAACCAAATTATTTTTTCCGGCCAATTCATTTGTGGACGACAACGGACAAGCTGTAACCGGAGAGGTGCGCCTCGTGATAGAAGAGTGTTATAACCTCGATGAAATGCTGGCTGCGAAATTGAGCACAACCAGCGGCGACAAGCGACTGGAAACAGCCGGGATGATACAGGTACATGCGTATTCGAAGGGAAAGGAAATTTCTTTGCGTGATGGAGCGCGCTACAACATCCATTTTCCCGTAAAGGAGAGCCGCAAGGAAGATTTTCAGTTGTTTTATGGCGAGCGAGATGCGAACGGTATAATTGACTGGAAGCTGGAACCAAACTCACAACCCGTGTCCGAATCGTCAAGCTCCGGTTCTTTATTATCCGATTGTTTTATTCAAATAAACGCAAGTGAATTGCGCATCGGTAACCGAATACGTGAAATGGATTATTTCAATTGGCCATTGGCCAACGGACAAAATTTAAATCAGTGGTTCGTGTCGAATTTTAATCCAACATCAGAAATGGTTGATGACTTCTGTGCAAGACGCATGTATTCACAGATTACATTCAAATTGAACCCCGACGGCTCATTTCAAGATTACTACGTTTCTCACACAGCAAGGGAAGACTACGACCGAATTATAGCATCTGCGATTTCAACGATGCCCGCGCTCGACATGAAGAAGTTTATGCCGCAATACACGGAGGACCACGCATGTGTGCTGTCGTTTGGAAGACAACAGGGAAGAAACACAGACAACATCAAAGCCCATTTTCAGAAGAAATACACATACAAAGATTCAACTCAGACAATGACCGACGTAGCAACGGAAGACCTGAGCTTTTACATTTTTTCAAGCACTCAAATGGGCTGGATAAATTGCGATCGCTTTGCGAGTAATAATGGCCCGCTGGTGGATGTAACCATTCGTGCCAACATGTCTGAAACAGCGTTTGTGTCTATTGTTTTCGAAGACTCTCGAAGTATTTTGTCAGGGAGAAGAACAAGCGAGGGTTTTCAATTCAAGGGTATTCCGGCAAACAACAACGTCCGAGTAGTTGCGATTGACAATCCGAGTGGTGAACCGGTAATGGAGGTTTGTAAGATCAATACATCCTGTAAGTCTCATACGTTAAGAAATCCGCAGCCAATAACCCTTGCCGATCTCAATAGCGCCTTGCAATGGAATTAGTTGTGTTTGCTTCTATTGTGATGGAGCAGGCCACTATCTTTGCAAAAAATAATTTTCATGCAAATCGATAGCGCGTTAAAGACACTGGGCCTTCAAAAAGAAAATGCGGGCACTAGCACGGGACAAGATTTTTTTGGGTCAGGAGAGAATATCTCGTCATTCTCGCCTGCCGATGGTAAATTGATTGGATCGGTTAGCTCGACGACAACGGAGGATTATGAGCGAGTTATAAAAAGCGCGCAGAATGCATTTTTGTTTTGGCGTTCTATGCCTGCACCCAAGCGAGGTGAGATGGTTCGACAGTATGGCGATAAGCTAAGAGCAAAGAAACAGGAGTTGGGTCAGCTTGTGTCTTACGAAATGGGTAAGTCGCTGCAGGAAGGTCTTGGCGAGGTGCAGGAGATGATCGACATATGTGATTTTGCCGTAGGACTTTCGCGCCAGTTGTATGGTTTGACGATGCATAGTGAAAGACCCGGCCACCGCATGTACGAGCAGTGGCACCCACTTGGAATCGTAGGAATCATTTCAGCCTTTAATTTTCCGGTCGCGGTTTGGAGCTGGAACAGTGCGCTGGCCTGGGTTTGCGGAAACGTGTGTATCTGGAAGGGGAGCGAGAAAACACCGCTTTGCTCTATTGCTTGCCAGCATATTTGGAATGAAGTTGCACGGGAGAATAATCTACCCGAGGGGATATCGTGTATCGTTACCGGCGATGTGAAAGTTGGTTCGATGATGACGGAAGACAAGCGTGTTCCATTGATATCAGCAACCGGCAGCTCGCGCATGGGTCGCATTGTTGGTGCTAAGGTGGCGGAACGTTTTGGTAAGAGCCTGCTTGAGTTGGGTGGTAATAATGCAATTATTGTAACCCCAAACGCTGATTTGAAGATGACCATCATAGGTGCTGTATTTGGCGCCTGCGGAACGGCGGGTCAGCGCTGCACGACTACTCGTCGCCTTATCATTCACGAGTCTATTTTCGATGAGGTTACAAGTAAATTAGTTCAGGCCTATGGCCAGCTACGCATAGGAAATCCACTGGATCAAAACAATCACGTTGGTCCATTGATCGACACAGCCGCAGTCGGCATGTATAATGAGGCTATTGAAGCCGCGAAGCAACAGGGTGGTCGTGCGTTAGTTGAAGGTGGTGTGTTGGATGGACCCGGCTACGAAAGTGGTTGTTATGTGAAGCCTTGTATTATTGAAGTGAAAGACTCGAGTTTACCTATAGTGCAACACGAGACCTTTGCCCCTATTTTATATGTAATGAAGTATAAGGAGCTCTCAGAAGCGGTTGCGATGCAAAATGGTGTAGTTCAGGGGCTTAGCAGTAGCATCATGACCACGAACATGCGCGAAGCTGAATATTTTTTATCTGCTGAGGGAAGCGATTGTGGCATTGCCAATGTGAACATTGGTACAAGTGGTGCCGAAATCGG
>JBJTRD010000036.1:0-2043 GCA_046075945.1 Flavobacteriales bacterium | reverse complement strand
CATAGATGTCTTTTGGTAACACTTCCTCGCCGGTAACTCCTAATAAAAGGAGGCCTAATCCATCATTGCCTTCGGGCAAGGCGCCTTGATAATAAGGTCTACTAACCCCTTGTTTATCATATTTTTTAGAAAGCGCATCCTCAACCTTTGATTCAAGTTTGTTCGCCCTAATGTACTTCTCACAACTTTGATCAATAGCTGCATTCATGAAGAAGGCGAGGAGCATGGGGGCGGGTCCATTGATGGTCATGCTCACCGAAGTTTTTGGATCGCACAAATCGAAACCGGAATAAAGCTTCTTGGCATCATCGAGGCAACAGATGCTCACACCGCTGTTTCCAACTTTACCGTAAATATCCGGACGATGGTCGGGGTCGTTGCCATAGAGTGTGACACTGTCGAACGCTGTCGATAAGCGTTTGGCGGGCATGCCAAGGCTGACATAGTGAAAACGTCGGTTGGTACGTTCGGGGCCGCCTTCACCGGCAAACATGCGCGTTGGATCTTCACCCTCGCGCTTGAACGGATATAACCCGGCTGTGTAGGGGAATTCACCGGGTACATTTTCCTGCAAAACCCAACGAACAATGTCGCCCCAGCTGCGATACGAAGGCGTAACCACCTTGGGTATCATATTGTGAGAGAGGCTTTCTGTATGGGTTTGTATCACAATTTTTTTGTCGCGAACCTGAAAGGTGTACTCAGCATTTTTGTACATGGCCCGCTTGGCTTCCCAGCTTTGAATGATCTCCCAATTGTGCGGATCGAAGTCGAGCTTTATGCGGTCGAAGGTCGCCTCTAATTGTTTTAGAGCAATGTCTTTGTTTTCTCCGGCTTCAACTCCCCCAAGTTCATGGATGGCTCCCTGAATGCGGTATAGTTTGTCGGCAATGGCAGCCTGTTGCGTCACCCAAGCATCGTACTTGCGGTTGTTTTCGCTGATTTCACTGAGATAGCGGGTACGGTTAGGCGGAATGATGTAGATCTTTTCGCTCATCTCGTCGGTGATGGCGAATGAAGAGGTGAGGGGGGCACCGGTCTTTTCGACCAGCTTAGCAATCATTTTTACATAGAGTCGATTGGTTCCCGGGTCGTTGAACTGTGATGCGATGGTGCCAATAACAGGAAGGCTTTCATCTTCAGCGTCCCACAGGTTATGATTGCGCTTGTATTGTTTGCGCACGTCGCGCAGTGCGTCTAACGCACCGCGCTTATCAAACTTGTTGATAGCCACCACATCGGCAAAGTCGAGCATATCAATCTTCTCGAGTTGAGTAGCGGCCCCAAATTCGGGGGTCATAATGTAGAGGGCCACATTGCTGTGATCCATGATCTCCGTATCACTTTGTCCGATGCCGGATGTTTCGAGGATGATGAGGTCGAAGCCGGCCACCTTGAGAATGGAAACCGCCTCCGCCACGTGTTTGCTCAACGCCAAATTGCTTTGGCGGGTGGCCAGCGAACGCATGTATACCCGCGGATTGCGGATGGCATTCATGCGTATGCGGTCGCCAAGCAGTGCGCCACCGGTCTTGCGCTTGGATGGATCGACTGAAATGAGTCCGATGTTTTTATCGGGGAAATCGAGCAAGAACCTGCGCACCAGTTCATCGACCATCGACGATTTGCCGGCTCCGCCTGTGCCGGTAATACCTAAAACAGGCGTGTTGCATTTCGAAGCTTTCTCATCGATAGCCTCCAGGATGGCTGCATGCTTATCGGGGTAATTCTCGGCTGCAGAAATCAAACGGGCAATGGCCGGGTGATTGTTTACAGACAACTTGGGTAATTCGTCGTTCAGATCGAAGCCGGTCGGCACATCACATTTCTCCACCAAATCGTTGATCATGCCTTGTAATCCCATGGCGCGACCGTCGTCGGGGTGGTAAATTCGAGTTATGCCATAGGCGTGTAGCTCTTCAATTTCCGAAGGCAAAATGGTGCCACCACCGCCACCGAAAATGCGAATGTGCGGAGCACCCTTTTTGGCCAGCAAGTCTTTCATGTACTTAAAATACTCGTTGTGCCCACCCTGATAAGAGG
>JBJTRD010000035.1:0-9040 GCA_046075945.1 Flavobacteriales bacterium | reverse complement strand
CACATAGAAAATATCGATGCCTATCCACAAAATAAGCTCATGATTTTCAACCGTTGGGGTAATGTAGTTTACGAAAAATCCGGTTACTCCACTACTTCAGAATGGAATGGTAACTCGGATGAAGATGGAACTATGGGTGACACGAAAGTGCCCGAGGGAACGTATTTCTACATACTGGAAACAGGACCATCGAGCGTGAATCCCGATAAACCGGAAGAGAGCTTATCAGGCTTTATCGTAATCAAGTATTCGAACAATCAATAAACATGTATCAAATAAAAAGGACAATGAAAAACTTCATGCACTTCAACAAAGCCCTCCTGATAGTATTCAGCATGGCCGCATGTTTTGTGAGTAATGCACAGTTTGATATCAACTTCACACAATACATGTTTAATGAGGCCATCATCAATCCTGCTTATGCCGGATCGAGAGAGTGCCTTTCGGGTACCATGCTGTACCGACAGCAATGGGTTGGACTCGATGGAGCCCCCACTACCATCACAGGTAGTGTTCATTCACCGCTCATGAATGGTCAACTGGGAGCGGGAATCAACTTCGTAAATGAGAAAATAGGCGTTTCTCAACGTACCGCTGTTTCCGCCAATGGAGCATACAGACTAGGACTCAAAGACGCTACATTATCATTTGGACTTCAGCTTGGTCTTGTGAGCGTTAGTGAAAATCTGGCCCAGCTCAACCTTCAAAACGATCAGCAATTCATGATAAACAGTGGAAAACGTATGGCTCCCAATTTGGGATTCGGTATGTTTTACAGTACCTCTAAATGGTATGGAGGCCTATCCATTCCACGCATGATTTACAATCGTATTGATGTGGCTTCCGGGAATACCGAAGTAGAAAACTCATTCGATATTGGTTACTTCCACTATTACCTCACAGGAGGTGGTGTTGTAGCGCTCAACAACCTCATTAAACTGCGCCCCAACGCAATGTTGAAAGTTGTAAAGGGCGCACCGGCGCAATTGGACATCAATGCCAACCTGTTGTTCAATGACTTTATCTGGGGCGGTCTCGGATATCGGACAGGCGACGCTGTCAATTTTACTGCAGGTGCATTTATCAACAAGCAACTGCGTATCGGATACAGCTATGACTACACACTATCAATGCTCCAGAACTACAACACCGGATCTCATGAAATCATGATCGGGTATGACCTCAATTACTCGAAAGATAAATTGGTTTCACCCCGATACTTCTAAATCCAGCAAACATGACAACAAGACACACCCTACTACTGATACTCTTTGCGTTGCTTATCAATACAGCAACTCTAGCGCAAATAGAACAGGGAAACAAAGCTTATGAGCGCATGGCTTACAATAGTGCCATTGGTTATTATGAACGCGGATTAGAAAAGGATACCGCTAACATGGCCGCCTGGGCACGGCTGGCTGATTGTTACCGAAGAGTAAATGATCCCGTCAATGCTTCGAAGGTGTACGGAATGATCCTGCGTTCCGGAACCGCAAGCATAAGCGAACATTACTTCTACATACTTTCATTATTACAGACCACCAAGTATGCAGAGGCAAATGCTGAAATCGCCAAGTTCGCCAATTCTTACAAGGGCGACCCCAGAATAGAATCGCTGCAAGGATGCACGCGTAATCTGGATGAATACCTGTTAAAGAAAAACACATTCACTGTAAAGCCCATAAACCAGAATGGACCGGCATCAGACATCTGCCCGGTTCCGTATGCAGATGGGATTGTCTTCATTAGCGATCGTGGTATTATCGGTATGAAAAAAGTTCAGACCAGTGCTACAGATCGAGCTGTCTATATGCCATTTTTCGCCAAAGGAACCAATGGCTCATTCAACGCACCGGTACCTTTTGAAACATCAGCAAAAACAGACTTTCATAGTGGACCTGTCGCTTTCGATGGCACCGGCAACACAATGATAATTACGCATAGCAATACAGACGGTAATAATAAGTCTGAAGATGGCAACGGCCTTGTTCGTCTATCGCTGCATACGAGTGTTAAAAGTGAAAAAGGATGGGCTGCTGAAACCGCGCTTCCCTTCAATAATGCCGGCTATTCCTGCATGCATCCCAGTCTGACCAAAGATGGTCAGACACTTTACTTTGCATCTGATATGCCCGGCGGACAAGGTGGACTCGACATTTGGAAAAGCAGCTGGACGGGCACTGCATGGGGCACACCGGAAAACCTGGGCAGCAAAGTGAATTCGCTGGGAGACGACGTATTCCCATGTATCACGAGCGAAAACATTCTCTACTTTTCTTCCAATGGCTGGCCGGGGCTTGGCGGACTGGATATATACATGAGCGAATCTTCCGGCACCTCGTGGAATCGATCGGAAAATCTGGGTTGTGATGTGAATTCATCGTACGACGACTTCGGGTTTAGTTACATAGCTGAAACTAAGTCGGGCTATTTCAGCAGCAACCGTAACAATCAAGGACTAAACGATGACATCTATTTCTTTGAAAAAAATTGCACCAATGCGAATATCACAATTTCCGATACAGAGACGGGAAAACCAATAGTCGGAGCAACAGTTAAAATTGTAGAGAACGGCGTTGAAATCGGAAACGTGCTTACCGATGATTCCGGCAACATCAATCGCTGCCTTAATCCATCGCGCAATTACGAGTTCATAAGCAAGCGCGACAAATACAACGATGGTAAGGCCACTCTTTCAAATACACAACTCGCAGCAAGTTCCGGAAGCAGTTCGGCCGTTATTCAAATGAAACGCATTCCGGATCCCGTTGCCAACGTAGAAGGAAGAGTGTTTAACGCTGACGATAAATCAGGTGTAAGCGGACTTACCATATCACTCGTCAACAAAAAATCGGGTGAAACAAAAACTGCTACAACAGACACAGAAGGAAAATATCGGTTCGAAAAACTCGATATAGATGTCGATTATGAAGTGCGCACCAAGAAAACTGATTGCGGCGAACCTATTGAAGCCTTTAACACGAAAGGAATTGTAGGCACGAAGAATATCACCATGGACATTCCTTTGCTATGTAAGAACGATGTAATCGAAATCGACAACATTTACTACGATTACAACAAGTTTGATATTCGACCCGACGCTGCTTTGGAATTGGATAAAGTTGTGGCGATACTCAACAAGTATCCCAACATGCGAATAGAACTCCGTTCGCATACCGACTCAAGAGGAAACGACAATTTCAATTTGAAGCTTTCCGATGACCGCGCCAACAGCGCCGCCTTGTACATTGTCGGCAAAGGCATCGAAAGTAAAAGAATTGTTGCTAAAGGATATGGCGAAAAAGAACTGATTAACAAGTGCAAAAACGGCGTTAAATGCGACGAAAAAGAGCACGAAGTCAACCGCAGAACCGAATTTAAAATCTTATCTCTGTAGGCACTTAGACCTATCGTAATTGATTCAAAGGCCGGGCTTGCTCCCGGCCTTTGCTATCTATACCACCGGCCAATCGAATTTTGGGGCTGCACAATCACACAGTCTAGGTAAAATCGTCTTATATTTGACCTAAACTGAAAGACCCATCCATTACAATCATTGCACTGAGCTTTGTTTTGTAACTTTAAAGGTCTGCCATCGTATTTCGCTTTATGGAGAATGTTCGCATTCGTTTCCTACGAATAATTTCTGTCCTTACTGCTCTTATACAGCTAAGCAGCCTGGATATTGTCGCGCAAGTAGATGCATACGATGATGATACAATCGTTTTCGAGAACGAAGACACCACGGGGAATGTCGCCGACAATGACATCTTACCCTTTGGACAGAACGCCACCTTCACCGTAATTGAAGGTCCACAAAATGGGACATTCGTATTTACTAGCGGGGGCAATTACATTTACTCCCCGCCTCTCAACGACTTCGGATTTATTGATAGTGTTTACTACCAGGTGTGTGTGAATGGTGTGTGTGATATCGCCGGTATTGGGTTTTACGTAATCTTCAGGAATACTCAACCCTTTGCGAACGACGACTTTTTCTCCGTTGAGTTAAATACACCAAGGACCGCCGATGTGACACTCAACGATGGAGATCCCGATTCGGTAACAGATCCATTGAGTACCGAGTTACAGTGGTATAAATTCACAAACCCGACCAATGGCATTGTCAACTCCTTCTCCATAACCGGCACATTCACCTATACGCCCAACGCAGGTTTTACAGGCAACGATGCTTTTCAATACTACGTCGTCGACCATTGCGGACTAACTGAATATGCCACCGTTAGTTTAAGTGTGATCGGCAGTAATCTCGGGCCCACCGCGTCTAACCAGACTATTACAACCTTAAACGAGGATGAGTCCTATTCAGGCTCGTTGCAGTCGCTGGTAACCGACCCGGAAAACGATCCGCTTTATTTCAGCGTTGTGAGTCAGCCCACTTCCGGTACACTCCAGCTTTCGTCCAATGGGATATACACGTACACACCAATCGCGAATTTCACAGGCACCATAGATTTTACCTACAATGCATGCGATATTGTGGGGCAGTGTGCACAAGGCCTGGTAACCCTCACAGTTAACAATACCGATAATGATGCGCCCACACTTTTGCCCGATACCTTTACCTTGAATGAAGATTCACCGGGCTCCGTCAATGTAAGCCTAAATGATTCTGACGACTCCGCCGCACTTACGTACAGCATTTTTTCCCAGGCGTCGAACGGAATTGTCAACCTCGTATCAAATACCGGCACCTTCAGCTATTCGCCCGCATTCAATTATTCCGGAGCAGATAGTTTTGTAGTTCAAGCCTGCGATGGCGTGAACTGCGCTACTTCGATTGTAACTGTTCAGGTGAGCCCCGTGAACGATATACCCACAGCATCTCCATTTTCTATTACGCTGCAAGAAGACACAAACAGCAGCGGCACCATCAATTCATTCACTGATGTTGAATCGCCCAATCTTACATATTCAGTTGCAGGCACCAATACCATTGCCGGCCTAACCATTAGCAGTAATGGAAACTACACTTACACAGCGCCCGCCAATTACTTCGGATCTCAAACTATTAACATACAAGCTTGCGATGCTCAAAACCTTTGCGCCACAAGTACTTTCACACTGCAGGTAAATGCAGTGAATGATCTGCCGATTGCCACCAATGATGCATTTTCAGGAAATGAAGACCAAACGATAAGCGGCATTTTATCGAATGGAGAGTATGACATTGAAGGTGGTCCGCTCACCTACTCTGCCGCAGGCAATGTATCCAACGGTATCCTAAGCCTATTGCCGAACGGACAATTTACGTTTACCCCAAACACCAACTGGTTCGGTACCCAATCTGTCACTATCAACGTATGCGACAATCAGAATGGATGCGTCACTACTCAGCTTACACTCAACATCATTTCGATTAATGATACACCCGTTGCTTTACCGGCCAATTTAGCCACTAATGAAGACACCAATTTAGCAGGTAATCTAAGTGCATTTGCTACAGATATAGAATCAAGTCAACTCACCTTCACACTGTTAACGCCGCCTGCATCCGGACAATTAACCGTGAATTCGAATGGCTCATTTACATACAACCCCGCTTCCAACTTCTCAGGCAACACCTCTGCCACTTACCAGGCTTGCGATGCCGGCGGAAGTTGTGTGAATGGAACCATATTCATCACAATAAATCCTGTGAATGACGCACCCACTGCACCCAACATCACCCTCACACTTACCGAAGATCAACCGGTTGTAGGAACTATTACGTCCATTCAGGATATAGACAACTCCAGCGTCACCATTACCATCAATCAGAACCAATCAAACGGAATTTTCACCATCAATAATGCCGGCAACTACACCTTCACACCTGCCAATAATTATTTCGGAAGCGATGTCGTAACGTACACCGCATGCGACGCCTCGAATGCATGTAGCCAGGGAAATATCTTTCTTGTTATCCAAGCTGTGGAAGATTTACCTGTGGTAAACGATGAAACCATTGTCATTATTCAAGATGATGAGCTCACCGGCAATTTGAGCACGAACGATAGTGATGGCGATGGTGATGCGTTGCTTTATAGTAATTCAGCGCAAGCAGCTAACGGAACTATCAACCTCACAGCCAACGGAGCTTTCACATATATTCCGAACATCGGCTTTGTTGGCACTGAAATCATCAACTACGCGGCTTGTGATCCACAAAATAATTGTGCCAATGGCGTGCTTACCATTTCTGTGCTCACCTCCAACACCGCTCCTGTTGCTTCCAATAGCAATCTTACAACCGCTGAAGACAATCCCCTCTTGAGCAACCTCTTTTCATCTATCAACGATAGTGAGGGAGGTCCATTCACTTTCACTACTATAGATGCGCCGCAATATGGATCTGTTCTTTGGAGCAATAACGGCGCATTCACGTATACACCGCAGGCCAATTATTTCGGCAACGATTCCTTCATCTACCAGGCGTGCGATGCCGGCAACCTGTGCTCTCAAGCAACTGTCTTCATAAGCATTGCAACTCAAAATGATTCACCTTTCCTGGCAGCAGATGAACTGTACATTCTCGAAGACAACACACTTGTCGTAAATATTTCTGAAAACGATGCAGATGTTGAAGGTCAAGCCATCAGCTATCAGTTGACATCCACAAATCCAAATGGAACAGCATCGCTAACTTCAACGGGTTTATTATCCTTTATTCCCAACGCCAACTATTCAGGTATAGTAACGCTCACATACAACGGATGCGATCTTCAAGGGGCATGCACAAACGGCATCTTCACTATTTACGTGATGGAGATTTCGGACACTCCTATTGCAACTTCACTGTCGATTTTCACAAGTGAAGATAATCTTGTAAGCGGCAATGTATCCGATTACACAAGCGACGTTGACAGTGACATTATTTATTTTGGAACACTTACCAATCCTTTATTTGGCAGTGTTAGCATGCAAACTGATGGCACGTTCAGCTATACACCAAACGCTAACTTTTTTGGATCCGATCAATTCATTTATTACGCTGCGGACGATTTCGGAATGAGTGATACATCCGTTGTTTACATTCAAATTACATCTGTGAACGATGCACCTGATGCAGAAGATGACGTAATCGAGACTCAGGAAGACCAAACCGTTAGCTTCAACATAGGCTCGAACGATACAGATACTGAAAATGACAATCTGAATTACAGCCTTATCAGCGCAGCCGGCTTGGGCATAGCCGAATTAACCGCCAATGGCTCACTGACATACACTCCGGCAGCCAACGCATTCGGAATTGAACTGCTCGTGGTCCAAGTTTGCGATGCGTTCAATGCATGTTCTACATCGACAACCACAATCACTATTCAATCCGTAAATGATTTGCCCATTGTTCAGTCTGCAGAAATTACCGGAGACGAAGACGGAGTATTGGTTAGCAACCTTTCATTGCTGGCCTCCGATATTGAAGACGGTCAACTACAATTTGAAATAACGGGAATCATTGAACATGGCGAGTGGGTGTTGAACGGAAATAGCTCATTTGAATTCATTCCTGAACCAAATTATTTCGGAACACAAAGCGTAGACTTTACCGTATGCGATAGCGAAGGCGGCTGTGTCACCAATCAGTTTACAATTACAGTGCACACTGTGAATGATCTGCCCGTTGCTCAAAATTCAACCATCACACTATCCGAAGATTCAGCCACTCAAGATTCCTTCAACGAACTTGTAAGCGACGTGGACGGCGATAATCTGAGCATCGATATTCTGCAAAATGTGCTTCACGGATCATTTGTTTTGAATGCGAATGGCTCTTATGCATATGCGCCAACAGCAAATTATTTCGGAATGGATAGCCTCGCATACCAAGTTTGCGACAGCAACGGAGCCTGTGCGCAAGGCACTCTTTATTTCGAAGTGACTTTCCTGAATGACCTACCTATTGTCAGTAATGAAAGTGTTCAGATTATTATGAATACGACAGTCAATGGCTCCGTGGCAACCAATGATGAAGAGCTCGATTTCGAGCCACTCGTCTACTCCATCGTGGATGATTTTTCGGGTGGAACTTTCATCCTGAATCCCGACGGAACGTATAACTACACACCGGCAACAGGCGCTTCGGGATTATTCACAGTATCCTACTCTGCTTGCGATCCCTGCAACGCATGTGATTTTGGTACCATTACCTTCTTTGTAGTGAGCATAGAAGAGGCCAATACAGCGCCGATTGCGAATGACTTTGCAGGTGAAGTTTGTCAGGGAGGCACTCTTACTATTAACTTATCGAATTCAATTTTCGATTCGGAAAATACTGACAACGAATTACAACTCGCCTTCGGCACTGCTAATAGCGGCAGTTATCAACTTGATGCGGAAACGCAGGAGCTAATTTACCATGCAGGAAGTTTTACGACTGGCGAGGTAGTTATTCCTTATTATGTGTGCGACCAGGGCGTAATCAGCATGTGCGACACAGCGTACATTGTTCTCGAGGTTTTACCTGAAAACACCATTACCATAACCAGCTTCTCGACGGAACAGATCTCTTGCTTTGGTGCGAATGATGGGCAAATTTCGATTGAAGCTCAAAGCACAAATGGTTCACTCAGCTATACCTGGAACAATGCTGAAAGCACACCGCACATCGAACAACTTGGCCCCGGTGTTTACTCGCTCGTATTGTCATCCGACGCAGCATGCCCTGTTAGTCAAACCGCGCAATTCGAAATTTTCGAACCGGCAGAGTTAATCGCATCGCATGTAATTGGAAACGATGAAATCGTACTCTCCATTTCAGGCGGCACACCATCCTACTCCATTGCATGGAGTACACCTTCCGGAATTGTTTTAAATGAAATGACGCTCACGATCAACGGTGAAGGAACGTATACCTACACCGTTACAGATGCACACGACTGCCAGGTTTCACAGAGCATTCAGGTAACGAGTATCAGCGAGCAGGTTGCTTTCGCTACCGAAGTTTTTCCCAACCCGATAGCGGGCGATGCTCCTTTTAGTATTCGCAGTGAAGCTTCTATAACCGAACTGGAAGTACTCGACAGCAAAGGCTCTATCA
>JBJTRD010000034.1:0-4640 GCA_046075945.1 Flavobacteriales bacterium | reverse complement strand
GCTGGATGCAGAACTGGTCGAAATGAAACGTAGCAGAGCCAATGGTCTTTGCTGCGGTGCGGGCGGTGCACAGATGTTCAAAGAAGCAGAACCGGGCAACAAAGAAGTGAATATTGAACGCACCGAAGATGCCATCGAAACACAGGCTACGGTGATTGCAGCCGGCTGTCCATTTTGCAACACCATGATGACCGATGGAGTGAAGCATTTCGAAAAAGAGAATGAAGTGCAGGTGAAAGATGTGGCTGAGCTCATCGCGGAAGCAGCAGACCTTTGAAAGGTGCGAGGTGCAAAGGGCGAGGTGCAAAGGGCGAAGTGCAAGGTGCGAGGTGAATTAGCATTATTTATTAGTGTATTGTTGGCGCCTGCACAGGGATGCATGTGTTATTTTTGACACTTCACAAAATCAACAACCATCATGAAAATTCTGGAAGGAAAAGTTGCCATCATTACAGGCGCTTCCCGTGGCATCGGCAAAGGAATTGCTGAAAAATTCATTGCACAAGGTGCTAAAGTAATTTTCACCTATGCAAGCAGCGACGACAAAGCGCGCGCGTTGGAAGCAGAACTCGCCGCTCAAGGAGGTGTTGCCAAGGGATACAAAAGCGATGCTGCAGATTTCAATGCTGCACAAGCCCTCATCGATCAGGTGGTTGCTGATTTCGGTACTGTAGATATTTTGGTGAACAATGCAGGCATCACGCGCGACACCCTACTGATGCGCATGAGCGAAGAGCAATGGGATGAAGTAATGCGTGTGAATTTGAAATCAGTCTTCACCCTTACGAAGGCCGTCATTAAGCCGATGCTCAAAGCAAAATCGGGCAGCATTGTCAACATGAGTTCGGTAGTGGGCGTAAAAGGAAACGCCGGTCAGGCCAATTATGCAGCATCAAAGGCAGGCATCATTGGTTTTACCAAAAGTGTTGCGGCTGAGTTGGGTTCGCGCAACATCCGTTGCAACGCTATAGCTCCAGGATTTATCGAAACAGAAATGACTGGAGCGCTCGATGAAAAGACTGTACAAGAATGGAGAAATGCTATACCGCTGAAACGCGGTGGCTCAACCGATGATGTTGCAAATGCAACGTTGTTCCTTGCTTCGGATATGAGCGCTTACATAACAGGACAAACGCTGCACGTGTGCGGTGGCATGCTCATGTAACTGAATCTCTACTGAACGATGTCGATAGTAACACAAGCACCCGGCTGGTTGTTGGTTTTCTGCCTGTTGGCAGGAGTCGTATATGCAGGTGCCTTGTATTTCCGAGATCGCTTCAACCGCACCTATGGCACGCCCCTAGCGACGTTACTGGGTGTTGTGCGTTTTTTGTGCATTAGCTTGCTTGCACTTTTTCTTTTAAAGCCACTCATAAAAATCATTCAACGCTCCGTTGAAAAACCCATCATCGTAATTGCTCAGGACAACACTGAATCGCTTGTAGTAGGAAAAGATTCAAGCTATTACCTAAACGAATACCGCAACCAACTCAACGAATTTGTTACAGCATTTGGAGAAGATTACGACGTTCGAACGTTCACATTCGGACAAACCGTGCACGAAGGAATTGACTCGCTCAACTATGAAGAACAGTTGACCGATTACTCCGGTTTTCTCGAAGATATCTACACGCGTTTTAGCGGAAGAAACTTAGGTGCCGTTGTAATAGCCAGCGATGGGCTATACAACAAAGGAACAAGTCCGGTGTACAGTTATAAAAAACTAAACGTCCCCGTTTACACCATTGCATTGGGTGACACTACTGTGCATAAAGATGCACTCATTGCAAACGTAGCTGCTAATCGACTTGCATACCTCGGCAATCGTTTCCCGATGGAGATTACCGTTGAAGGAAGAAAAGCAGCCGGTGAAACTGTTACGCTAACCGTTTCAAGAAAAGGTAATACACTTCACACGCAAACCATCACGTTTGCAGACGACCGATCGTTTCAAAAAATACCACTCACGCTTGAAGCAAGTGAAGTTGGTTTGCAACGCTACACCATATCGATCTCGCGTATCGCTGACGAAGTGACCTATGCCAACAATAGCAAAGAAGTATTTATTGATGTGTTGGATAATCGTCAGAAAATTCTGATTCTTGCCTACGCTCCTCATCCCGATATTCAAGCGATTCGAAGCGCTATCGCCGTCAACCAAAGTTATCGTGTTGATGTGAAACTTGCGAAAGAATTCAACGGCAATTTGCAAGATTATAGTTTGGTTATCTGGCATCAATTGCCTGCACTAGGTGGCATTGGATCGAGTGTCATTACCTCGGCCAACGAAAAGAAAATACCCGGCTTGTTTGTATGGGGCGCATCTACTGATTTCAACACATTCAATGCGCTCAATCTTGGATTAACTCTCAACAACTACAGAAACAACAGCACGGATATAGGTGGAAGTATTTCAGAGACGTTCAGCACGTTCAATTGGGAAAGCAATTTTCCATCGCTGGTGCGCATGCTGCCTCCGATGCAAGTTCCCTTTGGCGATTTATCGTTCAGTCCCGGAGTGCAGACAGCCATTGTGCAGCAAGTAGGCACCATCAAAACGGCAAAGCCTCTGGTTGCGTTTAATGAAGTGAATGAAAACAAATACGGTTTTGTTCTTGGCGAGGGCCTGTGGAGCTGGCGAAGCACAGCATTCCAACAAAGCGAAACACACGAAGGATTCAACGAACTCATCACTAAAAGCGTTCAATACCTTGCATCGAAAGATGACAAAAGTCTCTTTCGTGTAAATGCCAAAAATGATTTTGTAGAGAATGAAAATATTGTATTCAATGCAGAGCTCTATAATGCCAGCTATGAACCAATAGCCGGTCGTGAAATATCGATGGTCATCACCAACGAATCAGGCCAGGAATTCAACTATCTGTTTTCAGCAAATGGCGACATGTATCAGCTGGGTGCCGGGCGACTGCCTGTAGGAAATTACTCCTACCGTGCCAAGGCAAGCAGCGAGGGTGAGGTGTGGACGGAGCGCGGTGAATTCAGCGTTAGCGAATTGCAATTAGAAACAGTCAACACCATTGCTGATCACCGATTGTTGAATCAGTTTGCTCGAGAAAACAACGGCCAAATGGTATATCCTTCTCAGATGCAGCAATTGATTGACGAAATACGCAACAAGAAGGAAATTGTGTCGATAGCATATGAGAATAAGGAGCTCGACGAGCTAATCAATTTCCGCTGGCTTGCCGCAGTAATCATCATACTACTTTCGACGGAGTGGCTTTTACGCAAGCGCGCAGGAACGTATTAAAGATTCAATGAAACACTCCAAAACCATCCGTGTAGGCGGAGTGCCCGAACACTTCAATTTGCCCTGGCAACTAGCTGCCGAACGCGATGTGTTTTCTGCACACGGCATCAATTTATCGTGGACCATGTATGCCGGAGGAACCGGTGCCATGACCAAAGCGCTCAACGACGGACTGCTTGATGTGGCTATTTTACTTACGGAAGGATTTATCGCAGCAGCATCGGATGGGCTTCGCGCCAAAATTGGAAAGATCTATATCGACACTCCGTTAGTTTGGGGCATTTATGCAGATGCTCAATCAAACCTTGAAAAGATTACATCTCATCAAAATCGAAGAATTGCTATCTCTCGCTATGGCTCGGGTTCGCATTTAATGCCGATGATACATGCGAGTGAACGAGGCGAGCAGCTGACGGAAAATCAATTTGAAGTCGTGAATAGTTTGTATGGAGGCGTGCAGGCACTCACAACAAGCAACGCGGAACTTTTTTATTGGGAAAAATTCATGACACGTCCACACGTGCGTAGCGGTGCAGTGAAGCTTGTCGGAGAATTCAGCGCGCCGTGGAGCAGCTTTCTGATTGTTGTTAGTGAAGAAGCTATCGAAGGAAAAAAAGACGCCATCTTAAAATTACTTGAGCTGATGAATGTGGAGTGTATTTCATTCAAACAAGACAATCATAGTGCTATTCACTTGAGCAAACGATTTGACATGACACTGCCGGAGGCGCGCAAATGGCTTCAAACGACTCAGTGGAACTACGATTTCAACATAGAGGAAGAAAGTTTGCGGCTTGCCAAAGTTGCACTGGGTTCTGTAGGAAAATGCAACGATACATTGCGGCTGGATAGCTTATGTGCAAGTTGGATAAACATGCTATGAAATGAAAAATCTATGGTCCAAAAGATGGGTGAAAGTTGGGAGTGTTTTATTGATGCTAGCGCTCATTTTGCTGCTCTGCATGAACAGCATTCTTCGAGGTGTCGGACGCTGGCTTTCCGCTTCCGATGCACCGCAACTTACCTCCATGTGTTTTGTTCTTGGTGGCAATAGTTATGAGCGAGGAATTGCCGCGGCGAAATTGTACGACCAGTTTCCGCAGCAATTATTCATCACCACAGGCGGAAATTATCCCTATCAAATTTTGTGTTTAGACACCAGCATGCTTGAATGTGAACTTACACGCAGCATGATGATCCATAAAGGTGTTCCTTTATCCCAAATCGATACCCTGGGTTCGGCTCACAGTACAATGGACGAATCCAATGAAATATTAAAATGGTGTCAATTGAATCAAGTGAACAACATAACCATCATATCAAGTGCTTTTCATTTGAGGCGTGTGCGCATGGTTTTCGAAGATAAGTT